>JAZUHM010000267.1:0-8541 GCA_045641725.1 Bacteroidaceae bacterium
GTCTGCAAAAAGCAGGGCATAGCTTGGATCCAATGGCCAAACATTGTCTGCATTGGTACTGGCACCAATCTTTACGCCATCAAGATAAGTAGTTGCGAAGCCTTCGTTCACTACAAAAACAACACGATGCCATTTCCCTTCTACAAGTGTTCCACCATAACCTAAGTTAGAGCGGTTGAGCCCAATTGTTTTATTCTTTATAAAGAAGTCTCCATCATTATCATTTTTAAGATTGGTCTGTAGCAAACTCTGGTTTCCGCTGAGCACTTTAGGCTTAATATCATACATCAGTGTGTAGCTATTTACCGCGCTGCTACTCATGTGGTTCAACTTGAGATACGAACCTTTTGGCACAGTTATGGCCTTATTGATTATATTCGGGCCATCTGCTGGCACGATGCCGATATCTGAAGGATCGTCATAGGTTGTTATTGTACTGGAGGCCACCTTGACTGCTTGAAGAGTCAATTCACTATTGCCCCCTAACAGATCGCCTGTATTATCAAAGGTCCACTGTCCTGCAGGTGCCACTGCCTTCTCTATGGTTGAGGCATCTACGCTGATTGGCTCCGAAGCATTGTCGTATGAGTCATAAGCAGTTACCATAAAGGTGTATTCTGTTCCCGAGTCCAGATTCTCCAATGTTGTGGAGACTGTCTCTGGCATCGCAGAATTGAGATAGAACTGGGAGAACACATATTTTTCATTCACAGCTACACCGTCCTTAAGTGCGCTTACCTTATAGCGAAATACACAGGTCTCATCAGTGGCTTGTGGGAATGTGACGGTAGCTTGGGTGTTATTTGTCTTCACCTCAGGCATGGCTGTGCTTGCAAAGGCTGGCGCTGGTAGGCCATCACGCAAAGTGGTGCCATTAGGATTGTCATCTGCGTCGCGCTTGTCTGCATATTCAAACATTGTGCCGTCAAAAGGTGCTTTGAGTACCCAGCGATGAGTAGCATCTATCTCTTCGTTGCGATAGGTGTCATAACGTCTGATCTCAATATCGCCGTTCGGCTGCTCGGTCAATATCATTCCCTCTGTAACTATTGCATAACCTGCGGGGTGGATGCCCTCGGCTACTGCACCATTATGAATTTCCGAGTAAGTGGTGCTGCCCGTGTTGATTACTGTATAATAGTTTTGGCGCGCTGATTGCGGATTGGCTCCCTGATGTATGCTGCGAGGGTCGCCAATAGGATAATGGCTGTGTCCTGCAAACACTACCGCTTGAGGATATTTGTTAAGAATTGGGTTGAGCACATTCATGCTCCATGGTGTACCTTCTACGGTTGGCCACGAACTATAGCAAGTATTGCGAGGTGCAACGTGAGTAAACACAAAGATAGGTTTGCCTGGACATTCGGCTGCGGCCTGCGCAAGCCACTGGTCGAGTTTATTGCAGACCTCTTCAGGGTAAGCCTCTGAGCCATTAGCGGCATTACCTATGTCATTATTTGCACTATTGCGCTGGCTAATAGTAATAAACGGATAGCCTTTAATAACCATATATTGGTCGAGAGGATAAGCTTCTCCCTGATTATAATCCTTAAGCGCATTGCTATAATTTGTTTGAGCATTGGCATCACGATTATCGTGATTACCCATCATAAATACTTTTTGGCCCACTGGGTTTGTAAAGTTTTCGGTATTGCTCCATATCGAGAGGATTTCGTCATATTCCGTACTTTTACCATTGTCGGTAAGGTCACCCACTGTAAAAATGGCATCCAGTTCTTTATATGATGTAATATTCTTCAAAGCTCTGGGTACTTTGACCCTTGAATTTTCGCCTACAGTCTTACCATGATGGATGTCAGATATGACAGCAAAAGAAAGCATGTCATCAGAACTGGCATAGATGTTTGTCAGTCCAAATACCGCAGCGACTATTGATGTCAAGATAATTTTTATCATTAGTTATAAATTTGGTTGGTAGTTCATATACATTATTATATATATATTATACAAAGCCACCTGACATAAAGTCGCGATGGCTTTGTAGTTGCTATCAGTAGCCAGACTTAATACCACTTGTCATTAGTGGGTTCATCTTCATCAAAAAGTCCACCATTGAATTTTTTAGATTCTGCAGCATCACCGCTTTCGCCATACTCTCCTCCTGACAATGCAAGCAACTGGGTACCGTTTATACGAATGGTATTGAGCGTTGGTTCATTATATTCTTTTTTCATATCTATATTTCTTTTTGTATTATTTAATAATGATAGTCTGTGTTTCTCCTGTGCTGAATTTTACGATATTAACGCCCTTTTGAGGTGTGTCGTATTTATTTCCTCCAAGGTCGTAATAGCATACGATTTCTGCACTCTTCTCAATAAAGTCATTTATGCCTGTCACATCATCCTCGCTGACAAGAATGTTGAATGATGGAGATGCAGAATTCACTGCTGTAAAGTATGCGCGGAAAGGCGCAACGGTGAAATAGCCATTAGCTGCGTCAGAGCGACGCCAGAATTTGTTGCTCTTGATATAGTAAGCGTTTTCGTCTGTAACCTTTATAGGAGCATAAGTACCAATTAAGGTAATGTCGCTAGTGGCATTTTCCAGATTGGCTTTTACAGCGCCAGCGCCAATAGCAGACAGCGTTGTCGCATTAGTTTGGAAAATAGCTGGAGTACCCGCAGGAACCGTTTCTGCTTCAACAAGAGTAAGTGTACTGCCTTCTATGGTTCCATAAGTGTAATAAGTGACATTCACATCTGAAGACACCTCATAAGGCAGGCAGATAGTTCCCCATGTAGAGCCGTTTGGCATTGTGCGCTCATATGATGCTGTAGTTGCAGTGAAATCTGTTGGTGCAGCAAATGGCTTGCCGTCGGTGATAACGAGGTTTGCACACTCGTTGTCAACGATGATGTTTTTGCCTTCAACAGTAGAGCCTGAAGGAAGGTTGTAAAGGGTATTTGCGTTCATTTCTGCAGTAGAGATAAGGTCTTCGGCTGTGAAAGAATCGCTCATTTCTATATCTTTCATATCAACATAGAGTGCAGATTCCTTGTTGACATCCTTCATCATTTCAACATATCTTCCAGGGGTAAGTGTCTGAACACCCTCAAATTGCAGAGTCTCATTCTTCTCAAAGCAATTAATACCTGTTGTAAAATTCTCTACTTCGTGCCAAAGTGCATTTGCTTCCTCTGGACTGATGACCTTGTCGTACATGCGAAGCAATGCAATATCGCAAGCTGCACCTTGTTTCACTTTAACACCTGCATTTGTAGAGTTAGGAGTACCAACAGCGCCTGCACCGATACCAATCCAATCGTAATTAATTCCGGCTGTATGCAAGTTCTCATTAGTAGCCTTAGCATTGATAGTGCTGACATTTTCTAAAACGCCATTAAAGTATGCTCGCATTTCTTTTTTATCTTTATCCCAAGTACCAATGAAATGGCAATAGTCGCCAGCTGTCAGTGCTGTTTTAGCATCACACCAAGTCCAAATGTTTGTTGTACCGTTATTCATCAATAGTGAGGGCTTAGTACCATGAATCTCTAAAGTCCAACCGCCAGAAGCCGTTCCACCAATCAATTTATGTTCGGTTGAACTTCCGGGAACAGTCAATATTCTGAAATAACATTCTATTGTAAAGCCATCAGCTATAGCGTTATATAATTCAGGAGCCTTTGGATTATTTGTAGTTCTTTCTGGAGCATAATCAATGACATAGTAACCTTTAGGTTCATTAGTTAGTGTTCTGTTTTGAAAAACATATCGGTCCATCAATTTTGAGAACTGGAGGTTACCGTCTTCGCTCGTTTCTGAATCTACTGTAATTTCACCTTTCTTGAATATGGTATTTCCCATAGCGAGGTCAGTAGCTGTGCCATCCGCATTAAATACAACATCGAGCACATCGGCCTTAAGATTGCTTTTTGTGGAGAAGCATTGGATATTGCATCCTGCCCATTCTGGGTCTGAAGCATAAGCGTCATAAAGAGTGACAGGGACTGTTAAAGTAACGCCTTCTGTCGCAATACCAGTATTGGCAACATACTGTGAACTGTGGATAGTTACATTTTTTAGACTCGTATTGGTTGCCGGAGTGGAAGGAAGCACACTATTTGTTTCAAAGTTCTCAAGTGCAATGTAATAGGCAAAATTATCCGTTCCAATTGTCTTCAAAGTAAGTGGTAACGAAACAGTCTTAAGTTTTGAATTGTTGTTTGCGGCATTGCATTTAAACGCATTGTTGCCAATAGTTGTCAGCAATGTGTTTGGCTCAAATATTAGCTCTTCCAAAGATAATGCATAATAAAACGCGCCAGTTCCAATAGTCTTACATGTAGATGGAATTCTTAAACTTTTAAGTGACCGGCATGCTAAAGTCGCGTTTGAAGAACTAAAAGCATATTGTTTAATTGTCTCAACGTTTGCAAGATCTACCGATTCGATATTGGTACATCCAAAAAATGAAAAATCATTTATGGTTTTCAGTGTGCTTGGCAATTTTACGCTTTTTAATGAACTATTACCAGCAAAAGAATAGGCCTTTGTTTCAGTAATGCCTTCTGGAATCACAAGCTCAGTTATTAATTGATCATCAATATATAGGCCGATAACATTATTAACTCCAACTCTTGTAGGAGATGCATATTCTTTATCCATACTGATACCTAAATATGATTCTATAGAAGCGATGTGCACCTTTCTCAGATTGTTTGTATTTCTAAATGCTTCAACTCCAATTGTGGTAAGGGTAGATGGTAATGTAATTTCTTCCATTGTTTTACAATTATAAAATGCATACGCACCAATAGCAGTCACTGTGCCAGTAACGCTTGGATCATCTTTGTCTGTCACAGTTTTTGGAATTACGATAATAGACTCCGTGTAATTCGTAGTAACTGCATCTGTGGTTCCACTGCTGTTTAAAATTGTCGCATTTCCATTAGAAATGCTAAAAACTAAGCCTGTCTCTGCATCTTCATAGGCATTTGCGGTTAAACAAATGCTGATAGACACCAACAATAAAAATAAAATCTTTTTCATCATATTATTTAATTTTTGGTATTTAATATTATCTATACAAAACACAAACATCCGCGCGGTTGACAGCTGTCAATCGTGCGGATGCAGAGAGTGGTCGTATGTGTATATTGTTTATAACAAGGATTTTTACCCCCCCAATAGCTATTTTAGCATAATCAATTCCCAGAAAAGCAGAGTCCAGGAATAGGTCTGCAAATCTACAACCTTGATTATTATTTCTAAATAGCCAGAGAGTCATATCCAAAATGTTTCTTTAACAATGTGCAAAATTAAATAATTTTCTTCAATTTCCGCAAACGATTATTATTGTTTATAGTCATTTTTCTAAAAATTCATATTAATTCTCCACATTTTGTTACAATTTGGCGCAATTGTACTCAAAATTAGCACAAAACAACATCGAGTCAACAGCCATACCTTATTATATATTATATACGAATTATTTCCTTTGCGGCGCACAAATATGGATGTTTGGCATGGTTTAGCAATTTTTAACCTTCAAATTGATTTTTTTTCACTATCTTTGCCCCTTAATTATCGACTTTTCAAATTTATATACGACGTGAATAAGTTTTTTATATCTTTCGTTTTGTGCATAATGACCGCTGTGGTGGTCTGCGCACAGCAGATTACCGGACGTGTGACCGATGCCAACACGGGGCAGCCCGTGGGTTTTGCCAATGTATTTTACGACGGATTGCCAGTGGGTACCAACACCGATGCGCAGGGGCGCTTTACCCTGCCGCGCCACGACGGCAAGACGCTGATCGTAACTTTCTGGGGCTACGAGCGCCAGACTTATAAAATAGGGCCGTCTCTCACTACACTTGACGTGAAGCTCAAGGAGATGACCGTGCAGCTCAAGGAGTCTGTGGTAAGAGCCAAGAAAAAGAAATACTCGCGCAAGAACAACCCCGCTGTAGAACTGATGAAAAAGGTGATCGCGGCCAAGAAACAGACCGACATCCATCGCCACCCTTACTTCTCCTACAACTTGTATAAGAAGCTGACTTTCAGTTTTAACGACGTCAACGAGCGTTCGCTGCAAGAGGGTATTTTCAAGAAGATGGATTTCTTAAAAAACCATGTAGAGACTTGCCCCGAGACAGGCAAGCGCATTCTGCCAATCACATTCCAGGAGACTACCTCGCGTGAGATTTGGCGCAAGAGCCCACAGTCGGAGAAATCTATCATCACCGGCAAGCGTGAAGAGGGTCTCAACAAGCTGTTTACCACCGGCGAGATTCTCAACAGCATTCTGGCCGACTGTTTTACTGAAGTCAATATCTACGACGACAATGTGCGCCTGATGCGCCACCAGTTTATCAGCCCACTGTCTAAGTCGAGCGCAATCAGTTTCTACCGATTCTTTATACAAGACACCACCTATGTGGGCGACGACAAATGCATCGAGGTGACTTTCACGCCCAACAACTCGCAGGACTTCGGATTCTCCGGCAGCCTCTTTATCATGGCCGACTCTACCTACAGAGTGCGCCAGACCAAGCTGTTGATTCCTCACAGTTCCGACGTCAACTTTGTAGAGCAACTCAATGTAAACCAAGAGTTTATCAATCTGCCCTCGGGCGACCAGGTGATGGAGAGCAACAAGATGACTGTGCAGCTCTCGGCCATCATGGACATGGCCCGCATGCAGGTGCAGTTGACCAACAGCTTCTCCGACTACGACTTCAGCGCCATCCCTGACAAGGACTTCCGCTTTGGCGGCACTGAATATACCGAGCCTAACGCCGAGCTGCGCAACAATGAGTTCTGGGCCGACGCACGCACCGACTCGCTCACCCAGGCAGAAGCAAACATGGGCCAGATGGTGCAGGAGTTTAAGAGCATGAAGAATTTCAACGTCTTCCTCTACGTCTTCAAGGCTTTTGTGGAGAATCACATCGAGACTTCATCTAACCCCGACAAGCCTTCGCTGGTTGACATAGGCCCTGTCAACACCATTATCAGCCAGAACTTTATCGACGGACTGCGCCTGCGTGCTTCGGCTCAGACCACCGCAAATCTCAATCCTCACATCTTTGCCAAAGGCTATGTGGCCTATGGTTTCAAGGACCACCGCATGAAAGGTATGGGCGAACTGACATACGCCTTCAACAAGAGGGCCTATTCTGTCAGCGAGTTCCCGATGAACAACCTATCGCTCTCATATCAGACCGACGTAATCTCGCCATCCGACAAATTCCTGCCCACCGACAAGGACAATGTCTTCACCTCGTTTAAGTGGACCAAGGTTGACCAGATGATGTATTATTCGCGCATCAGCCTGAAATACCAGCGCGAGTGGACCAACGGCCTGCACCTGGATCTGGCCCTGCAGCGTGAGCGCGACGAATCGACCGGTGCCCTCTTCTATCAGCCGCTCAACGGCTCGCATTCGCCCTCTGCCAACGCTGCCGACTACAACAAGTATTTCAACACCACCGACCTCAAGATTGGGCTGCAATTCACACCCGGAGCCAAATACGTCAACACCAAGCAGCGACGCATCCTCGTCAACCACGAGGCGCCAGTGTTTGGCCTCTCCCACACTTTCGGCATCAAGGCCTTTGGCGGCCAGCACGCCTACAACCTCACCGAGGCCTCCGTCTATAAGCGATTCTGGATGCCTGCGGCTTGCGGCAGGGTTGATGTCTATCTGCAGGGTGCCGTACAGTGGAACCGCGTGCCATACCCATTGCTAAGCATGCCCGCGGCCAACCTGTCGTATGTGGTGCACAAAAACACATTCTTCATGATCAACAACATGGAGTTTATGAACGACCGCTACGCATCGCTGCTCGTCAACTGGGACCTCAACGGCAAACTCTTCAACCGCATTCCGCTGCTGCACAAGCTGAAATGGCGCGAGGTGATTGGCGCCAACGCACTGTGGGGCTCGCTGAGCGACAAAAACAATCCTGCGCTCCACCCCGACGACAGCCGTCTCTACTACTTCCCCGGCCATTTCAACCACGACGGCAGCTTTGCATATTCCTCATTTACCATGGAGGGCCGCAAGCCTTATGTAGAAGTCTATGCCGGCATACATAATATATTTAAGGTACTGCAGATTCAGGTCGTACGCCGCCTGAACTACCTCTACCTGCCCAAGACCAAGAAATGGGGCTGGCGCATGAAGCTGGAGCTGACGTTCTAACCTCAGGCACTGCACGGCCGCCCCAATCCACGGCGCAATTTATTAACTCAAACACGATATAAGAATCATGAAGAAAATCCTCTCCACATTGTTTATCGCGATTGTATTAACCGGTGTTGCGAAAGCGCAGTACAAGATCTATCCTATACCGCAGTCAATCATAGCGACCGAAAACGTAGCCAACATCCCTGCTCAGATGCACATAGTTTGCGACCCCGACATCGATGCAGCCACCATCAACCGCGCCAAACAAATCTTAAGCGACCATGGCATTGAGGCCAGCACGACAGCCACCGCACCAGAAGGCGCTGCCACCCTATGGCTCAAGACCGATGCTGCGGTCAAGGTGGAGGGAAAATACGATG
>JAZUHM010000268.1:0-1782 GCA_045641725.1 Bacteroidaceae bacterium
TGTCAGTGCAGAATCGGACCAGCAGATTCTCGAATTGGACTCCCTCGGATGTGCCACGGGGCGTCGTCTTGCTGTGCCCGCTTGGGCCGACGCTAACTCCATCTTCGGCAATTACGGCTTTGAAGCGTTGGCTTACGACGCGGCGAAAGGTTGCTTTTGGACCATTTCCGAACAGGCGTTTCGCCGCGATGTCGCTGCCAAGTCCACACCCGAGCACCCGGAGCCCACGCTGCTTCGGCTTCTGCGCTTCGACAGTTCGCTGCAGCCTGACGCCGCTTTCGCTTATCGCACTGATGCTCCGACCGCAACGGGCACCATGCGACTCTATGCCTTCGGCGTGCCCGAAATGACTGTGCTCGACGACAGCACGCTTTTGGTCCTGGAGCGCGAGGTCGCTGTCAAGCCGCGCTTCAATGGTAGCTTTGTCCACCATCGCCTGTATCGCGTCAACCCGTCGCTGCAGCAATCGTGCGTAGATGAAGTGCCGCTCAGCCAGTTGCCTGCCGAGGATTTTCTGGCGAAAGAAGCCGTTGGTGAATTTACAACGCACCTCCGGCTGGCTGGGCGCAAGGACCTCGCCAACTACGAAGGGATGTGCCTCGGGCCGGCCCTCGCCGACGGGCGCCGGACCCTGATACTCGTGGCTGACTCGCAAAATCGCATGGGTAAAGCTCTGTTTCATCTGAAGGATTACATCCGCGTTGCCATTCTCAATCCGTAAAAACTTTTCTCCACTATGCAACATATCGGACTCTTTTGCTCCTCGTCTAATGCCCTCGACGCCAGCTTTTATGCGGCAGCCGAACAGCTCGGTGCGTGGATAGGTCGTCATGGCAAGACCCTCGTTTATGGCGGTGCCAACTGCGGACTGATGGAGGCCACGGCCAAGGCTGTCAGTGAGACGGGCGGTCGAGTTGTCGGCGTCACGCCACAGATTCTCATTGACCGCGACCGTGTCAGTGCCTACATTGACGAACAGATTGTGACCCGCGACCTCAACGATCGCAAGCAGGAGATGATTGACCGCTCCGATGTGATCATCGCCATGCCCGGCAGTCTCGGCACACTTGACGAGGTTTTCACTGTGATGTCGGCCAATACGATCGGCATCCACGACAAGCGCGTCGTCTTTTGGAACATCAATGGTTTCTGGGACAGCTTGTTCTGCCTTTTCAAAGAGCTGGAGCGCTCAGGTGCAGTCAACAAGCCCTTTGATCAAGTGCTGGTTTGCGCAAACTCTTTCGACGAACTTGTGGCGCTGATGCAGGCATAGCTCAAGCACAGTTATTGCGTTTTCTTTTTCATCCCAATCGCTCGTAATTTGTACTCGCGCGCGTGCGTATATATAAAGATGAGTCCGGACAAGGCTCGCATCGCTTATCTCTCGACGAGATGGATGCATGCTTTGTCCGGACTCCTTTGTTGTGGGTGTGCGTAGCCGCGCTTAGGGCTTAAAAAAACGGTCCTTCAGCTTTGTATTTCCAGTGGGCAGCATCGCCATGCTCTGCCTCATAGTCCATGCGTTCGCTGCGTATCTGAATCTCAACCCAGTGGCCTTCAGGACCACGCACAGTGACGTGAAAAGCTTGGTAACCTGAGGGTTTAGGATTGCGAATCCAGTTCTTTATGCGGTTGTGCTGTATGCGATAGAGCAGCGAAATGACCGTGTAGATGCGCCAGCAGGTGTAGCGCTCGGGGTCAATGTTGCCGATGGTCTGCTGCCTGACGAAGGCGACGTCGGGCTCGTGGTCAATGGTGTATTTAGGGACGAAACTGGCTGCG
>JAZUHM010000269.1:0-2494 GCA_045641725.1 Bacteroidaceae bacterium
CGCAGAATGGGGTTTTCTGCAATGCGTTTTGCTATGTCCATAGTATGTGAATGTAAATTGGTAGAAATTCTTGTTGAGAGAATCATAGAATAGGTTAACGCTGCAAAAATAGGAAAAAAGCGGGAAATGACAAAAAAGAAATGCGTAGAAAAAACGTTGAATAAGAATTTTAGTGTTGATAAGTTGTGCAAATCAATAGAAATATGTAAATTTGCCTGCAAAATGTTTAAATATGAAATACAAAAGCTTATTTTCCCTGTTTCTCCTCTCCCTGTTTCAGACTCCGACGCAGGCGCAAAGTTTGAAAGGCGATATGAACGACGACGGACGTCTAACTATCGAAGATGTGACACTGCTTGTGCGTGAAGTGCTCAAGGCACCCGTTCCCGATAGCAGCGCACACGAGTATGTGAATCTTGGACTGCCTTCGGGCACACTTTGGGCCACTTGCAATTTGGGCGCTCAGAGTCCGGAGAAGTACGGCGACTACTACGCGTGGGCCGAGCTTGTTCCGAAGGAGGTGTATAGCTGGTCGCGCTATGTCTGGATAAAAGCCGGGAGAAGCGACTGGAAGGGCTGTAATAAGTACACCGTGCCTGACGGTTTGACGGTGGGGGTGTGGTATAGCGACGATATATTTGTAGGCGACAATCTAACTAAACTCCTCCCCGAAGACGATGCTGCGCGAATGACTTGGGGCGAAGGATGGAGTATACCCACCGCGGAGCAGTTCAACGAACTTATAAACTACAGCACCTGTACTTCGGATAATCTGAACGGCAGCCGAGTCTATAAGATAGTTGGTCCCAATAAAAACTGCGTCTACCTGCCTTACGCTGGTTATTACAATGTGCAGCAAGCTGCCGAAATAGGTCTTACGATGAACTATTGGACAAGTTCTCTCGATACAAAAGACTCGAGTAATGCACTGATGTTCGGCCCTTCTGTTAGGGCTGCTGCCCGCAATCAAGGCCTCACTATACGTCCTGTGCGTTCGGGAAAGTAGGGATGTTGATGCTTGTTTTTACGAAAAATATTAACAAACGATGCTCGGGTGTTTTTAACCTCCCCGCCGCCTCCGAAGGAGGGGAGTTGGGTGGCGCACGACTTAGTGCCTTTGTAATTTGAATTATCTCTGCAGTAGTTTAAATTAAGTCCGCAGTAGTTTTCGTTATTTCTATTTTCGTGGTTCCTCTATCCTGGCTCGTTTTTTCTGAAAAAACGTCTGGATTGGTTGAAAAAGTAGGCGTAAACGCCGAATCCTTCCTGTTTTTGACTAAAAAGTGTTAAATCTAATACACCGAGAATGTCGTGAAACCGACCAGCAGTACGCTTCGTGGGTTTCACGACATTCTCTGTGTGTTAAATCGCGAATTTTGTAGACATTACTTGGCAGGAGCTGCTACCTCAACCTTGGTCTTGCTGCCCTTTACGGTCACGGTGATTACGCTGCCTGCGGCGGGAGTCAGAGTGTTGTTGAGTCTGTAGCTGCGCGTCTTGGCGTTGTAGCCGTAGCGCACGCAGATGGGCACCTCGTCGCTTCCCGCCGTGATGGTGGCTTTCGTCAGGCGGCCACGCTTCCACTCGAGGTCCACGGTGTAGTTGCCCTCGGCCTTGAGGCCTTTGACGCTGCCGTCCTGCCAACCCTCGGGGAGAGCGGGGAGGAGGTGGAGCTTTGTGCTGCCGTTGTTGGAGTCGCCGTTGAGGGCCCAGTTGCTCTGCAGGAGCATCTCGCCGATGCCGGCCGTAACGCCGAAGTTGCCGTCAATTTGGAAGGGCGTGTGGGCGTCCCAGAGGTTGTAGTAGATGCCGCCCGAGGAGTAGTTCATCTCGTGGCCGGCGTGGAGGAGTGCGTTGTTGATCATGCGGCGTGCGTGATTGCCGTCGAGGGCGCGGGCCCAGAGATTCACGCGCCAACCCATGGCCCAACCCGTCGAAGCATCGGTGCGCTGGGTGAGGCTGTTGATGGCAGGCTGGAAGCACTCGTCGCCAGGTTGTACTTGGGAGAAGGGATAGAGCGCCATGAGGTGCGAGGTATGGCGGTGAGCGTTCTGACCGGCGCTGAAGGGCGAGTATTTCCATTCGCGCAGGATGGGCGCGCCGTCGGGAATGAGATCGTTCCAGCCGTTTCCGCTCTTATATTCTTCGGTGTGGAGACCAAGATCGAGCTTCGCGCGGCGATCACGTATCATAGTGAGCCAATCAGCGGGGAGTTCGTCTTCGTTGTCAAGGCAAGCGATGGCCGCAAGTGTATTGTCGAAAAGCTCACGCACAAGCTGCTGGCTGTGAGCAGTAGCATTCTCGCGCTGCGGTCCTTGCTCGGGCGAAAACTCTGCAGGACATTCGTAAGTGCCGTCCTTGGCGAGAACAAGACGCTCAGCCCAGTACTGCGCGGCGCTCCACATGGCAGGGAAGACGCGGCGAAGGTAATCCTTGTCGAGCGTGTAGCGGTAGTGCGTCCAGAGGTGGGTGGCGTACCAAGCGTTGGCGATGG
>JAZUHM010000270.1:0-2498 GCA_045641725.1 Bacteroidaceae bacterium
CATAAAAGAGCACGAGAATAAATGCCAAGCTACGGAAGTCGCTCGCAAGCCATTGGCGCCGTCTCAATATCTTCTTCTATCTTCCCATATCTTCTAATATCTTCCTCTATCTTCTTCAATCTCCCTCTATCTTCCCAAAAAACTCCCTCATTTTGCTTTGTTTAGTGTAAGAAATGGGCCTTGGCGGTGCTTTTTGCTTCTTAAGTTGACCACATTATGGCCAAATTGACACACTTTATGGCACAAAAGGCCGTCATTCGCGCAAAAAATGCTAATTTTGCAATGCTAAAACCTTATTAGATTAATATATCACCTTAAAATACCTATTTAATTATGAAACTATCCAATCAGATTGAGGGTTTTGAAGGCTATATGTGGAAGCGTGAAATCAATGTACGCGACTTCATTCAGCACAACTACACCCCTTACTTCGGCGACGAATCGTTCCTGGTGGGCCCAACTGCCAAGACTACTGCTATCTGGCAGAAACTCACAGAGATGTTTAAAGTTGAGCGCGAAAAGGGCGTTTATGATGCAGAGACCAAAAAGCCTCAGTCTCTCGACACCTATGGCGCAGGCTATATCGACAAGGACAACGAAGTGATTGTAGGTCTCCAGACCGATGCTCCACTCAAGCGCGGTATCTTCCCCAAGGGCGGCATCCGCATGGTAGAGAGTGCGCTCAAGGCCTATGGCTATGAGCTCGACCCTGCTACCAAGGAGATTTATACCAAATATCGCAAGACTCACAACGAGGGCGTGTTCTCGGCCTACAACAAGGACATCCGCAACGCACGCCATGCTCATATCATCACCGGTCTGCCTGACGCCTATGGCCGCGGCCGCATCATCGGCGACTACCGCCGTATCGCCCTCTATGGTGTCAACAACCTCATTCAGGAGCGCAAGCGTTTCCTCGACCGCATCGACATCCAGGAGATGACCGAGGAGTGCATCCGCAAGCGCGAGGAGACCACCGAGCAGATCAAGGCTCTCAACGACTTTGTGACCATGTGCGCCAACTATGGCTTCGACGTTACCCGCCCTGCCCAGAATGCACGCGAGGCTGTGCAGTGGGTATATTTCGGCTACCTCGGTGCCGTTAAGGACCAGGACGGTGCTGCTATGTCGCTTGGCCGTGTGAGCACATTCCTCGACATCTTTATTGAGCGCGACATCAAGGAAGGCCGCCTCACTGAGGAAGAAGCTCAGGAACTCATCGACCAGATGGTTATCAAGCTCCGCATCGTGCGCTTCCTCCGCACCCCTGAATACAATGACCTCTTCTCGGGCGACCCTGTATGGGTGACTGAGTCTCTCGGCGGTATGGGTGTAGATGGCCGCACTCTGGTTACCAAGACCAGCTTCCGCTTCCTCCACACACTGGAGAACCTCGGCCCTGCGCCAGAACCAAACCTCACCGTGCTGTGGGCCAACAAGCTGCCTGACGCATGGAAGAAATACTGCGCCAAGATGTCTATCAAGACCTCTGCCATTCAGTATGAAAACGACGACCTCATGCGCCCTGAGTACTCAGACGATTACGGTATCGCATGCTGCGTTTCGCCAATGAAGATCGGCAAGCAGATGCAGTTCTTCGGCGCACGCGCCAACCTCGCCAAGTGTCTGCTTTACGCCATCAACGGCGGTAAGGACGAGATGTCGGGCGAGCAGATTGGCCCAGACTTTGCTCCTATCACAGCAGAATACCTCGACTATGAGGAGGTGATGTATAAGTTTGAGAACATGATGCGCTGGTTGGCCAAGACCTATGTCAACGCCCTCAAGATTATCCACTACATGCACGATAAGTACGACTATGAGGCTTACCAGATGTCATTGCTCGACGGCGACCTCATCCGCACCCGCGCTACCGGTATCGCTGGTCTCTCTATCGTGACCGACTCACTGGCTGCCATCAAGTTTGGCAAGGTCAAGGTTATCCGCGACGAGCGCGGCATAGCAGTTGATTTCAAGCAGGAGGCCGACTACACACCTTATGGCAACAACTGCGACGAGACCGACAAGCTCGCCCTCATGATCACCGAGAAGTTCATGGAGTTCCTCCGTCAGCACGAGACCTACCGCCACGGCATCCCGACACAGTCTCTGCTCACCATCACATCTAATGTGGTTTACGGCAAGAACACCGGTGCTACTCCTGACGGCCGCGGCAAGGGCGTGCCATTTGCTCCAGGCGCCAACCCAATGAACGGCCGCGACTGCAAGGGTGCTGTCGCAGCCCTCTCATCAGTGGCCAAGCTGCCTTTCCAGCATAGTCTCGACGGCATCTCTTACACCTTTGCCATCTCGCCTGCCACCCTCGGCAAGGAGGCTGACACCAAGATTGACAATCTCGTAAACCTGATGGACGGATATTTCGTTCCAGACGGCGGCCATCACCTCAACGTCAACGTCTTTGACCGCGAGTTGCTGGTAGATGCCATGGAGCACCCAGAGAAATATCCACAGCTCACCATCCGCGTATCTGGCTATGC
>JAZUHM010000271.1:0-1540 GCA_045641725.1 Bacteroidaceae bacterium
GCTTGGTTTGTGCAGCGGCAGTGCGCATTATCTCGTTGAGGCGCTGCTCGGGTATGGCGAGCTGCATGCGGCCATTGGTAAGGCGCTCGATGTCGTTGGCCAGTTTGTCGGCCGATAATACGTTTTTGTTCCACATGCAGAGGCTCTTGGCCATCTGGGCCACTACAAGCTCGGTGGCAGCCATCTGGTCGTCGGCGTCTTCGATGTCGGGCAGGGCCGCAATCATCATTTCCAGCGTGCGACCGTAGTGGCGGAAGGCGAATTGGCCGCTGGGGTAGTCAAGGTGCGGGCGCTCAGCCTCTTTGCCTGTGAGTATTGTGACGGGATAGGGATAATCTACGTCAAGCTGGTAGTTTGATATGAGGGCCAGATGATCCCAGAGGGTCTTGGTGAAATCCTCTGCGCCCTTTTGCTGCGGAAACATGCCGGCCATAATCTGTATGATCGTTTCGGCGCAGTGCTGTCGCTCCTCGCGGTCGTTGAGGGTGATGGCGTAGTTCACCATGTTCTGTATGTTGCGGCCGTATTCCGGCAGAGTGAGTTTTTCGCGTGATGTGTTGTAATCCATGAGTGTGGTGGTATTGTGTGGGCGGGTCAGGCTCTTTAGAAGAGTCGTTTGGACTCGCCGGCAATAAATTCTTTGAGGTAGAATGGTTCAAAATAGGCGGTGTCTTCAAACTCTCCGCGCAGGAACTTGCGCTCTGCCAGTGGCACCATGTGCTTGGCCAGAGGCTCGATGCCGTCTATGAAGATGGCATTGGGGTGCTGGATGACCTCCTTGCACTTTGGCGCTCCGGGGCCGAAGAAAACAACGGGCTGTTGGTCGAGAAACTGCTTGTAGGTGTCGGCATCCACGATGTCGGCTCCCACGGGGCGAATCTCCTTCAGCGCACGGTTGTAGATGGCGGCATAGACCTCCATGCGGCGAGCGTCGAGCATGGGGCAGAGCAGCGCATTCTCGGGCAGGTCTTCGCGGTAGAGCAGTATAGGCACGCACAGCAGCTCGAGCGTGGAGACGCTTATCAGCTTGAGATTGCGCCCGTAGCACAATTCCTTGGCGGTAGATACGCCGATGCGCAGACCAGTGTAGGAACCGGGGCCGCTGCTCACGGCCACCGCGTCGAGCGGGATGGCGTGGCTGTCGGCCATGCTCACCATTTCCTCTGCAAACGGAGCCAGCACTCGGGCGTGCGACGGCCCTTGGCGGTCTTCCTGGTGAGCGATGCACTGCCCGTCTTGGCTAAGTGCGGTCGAGCAGGTGTTGGTGGAGGTCTCTATGTGTACGATTGTAGCCATAGTGTCAGTGGGTGAGAGTGAATTTTTGCCCGTCCCACACATAGGTGAGGGTAGGGGCGTCGTTGGGCTTGGGCGCCTCGAGCTGGTCGGCAATAGCCTCGTCGCAATAGAGCGAGGCTGTGAGTTGGACGCCGCCAGAAGGCTGCTTGCCGTCGTCTGTGGCGGCGGGACTGAGCGTGAGGTGCATGTATTCTGTGCTGCCCATGGCCGTATAGGTCTTCTGAGACATGCTGAAATCCTTGGC
>JAZUHM010000272.1:0-1798 GCA_045641725.1 Bacteroidaceae bacterium
TTCCGGTTATTTTATGTTGCCGATGAAAGATGATGTGACCACGTTTTTCAAGAAGCGCGTCAGCAGAATTGTGTGGCCTTTCATTGCGTGGAATTTTGTTTACGCAGTTTTCTTTGTGTTCTACGGAGGCGACACGCCCCTCGATGCAGTAAAGAATTTCTTTGGCATCTTCTTGCAATTTGGCGCCAACTGGAGCCACATGTGGTACATATATATGATTTTGGGCCTCTACCTGCTTACTCCGATAATCAGCCCCTGGTTGGAGCGCGCCAGCAAGAAACAACTGCAAGTTTATGGCATCATCTGGCTGCTGACCACACTGTTGCCCTATCTGCACAGATATGTGGCGCCCGAACTCTGGGGCGAGTGCTTTTGGAATGTGTCGCCAACGTTCTATTACTTCACGGGTTTTGTAGGTTATTTTGTGCTTGGTTATTATATCCGTCGCTTTGGCTGTGTTGGCGGTTGGATGGCCGCATCGTGTGTGCTGGTGGGCTGGATTGCGAGTGTGTATTTCTTTACCACCGATATGAATCTCTACACTGAGTACGACGGT
The DNA here is from genome assembly GCA_045641725.1 of Bacteroidaceae bacterium. Classification (GTDB taxonomy): domain Bacteria; phylum Bacteroidota; class Bacteroidia; order Bacteroidales; family Bacteroidaceae; genus UBA6382. The sequence continues at coordinate 557 of JAZUHM010000272.1, forward strand.
CTTGAATTGGGCTGGAATTTCTGCACGATAAACGTGGTGCTGATGACGTATGGCGTGTTCTCGCTCTTTACCAAGATAAAATGGCAGGGTGGGGGATGGCTCGGTCGCTTGTTGAGCGACGTGGCTGCCAAAAGCTATGGCATGTATTTGAGTCATATGGTGGTGTTGTTGCTCACTCAGGTGCTGCTGGCGCAGTGGTGGGCAGATATTTTTGCCCCGGTGTTTGGCGATGGCTATACCATGCATCGCATTTGGGGCAATGTGCCGGCAGTGTTGGTTGCTGTGCCCGCACATGCCATTGTGACGATTGTGTTGGTTTATATTCTTGTAAAACTGATGAGTTATCTGCCTACGGCCAAAAAGTGGCTGGGCATTTAGTTCTTATATAATATATAATAAGGTATGCATAAGGAAAATCCCTGCTATGTGATAGAAGAAGAAAAATTGCGTCGCAATCTCGAGCTAATCGGAGACGTGGCCAAGCGCGCCGACGTGGAGATTATCTTGGCGCTCAAGGCGTTTGCCAATTGGAAGGTGTTTGGGATAATCAATCAGTATGTGCAACACACCACGGCAAGCTCGCTCTATGAGGCGCGATTGTCGGCGGAGCATTTCGGCGGCCTCACCTACACCTATTCCCCTGCCTACGAGGAAGAGACCTTTGGCGATATCTTGCGCTATTCGGAGCATGTGACCTTTAATTCTCTGAGTCAGTTGCAGAGATTCCTGCCTATGGTCAGGGATTTTGAGGCTTCTCCCGGCGGCCACAAGGTGTCGGTGGGTTTGCGCGTTAATCCAGAATATTCAGAGATTGAGACAGATCTTTATAATCCGTGTGCGTCTGGCAGTCGCTTTGGAGTAAAGAGCGAGCAGTTGGGCGGTTGTCTGCCCGAAGGCGTGGAGGGACTGCATTTCCATTGCTTGTGCGAGAATGATTCGACCTCGCTTGAAAACGTGCTCAAATCTGTGGAAGAGAAATTCGGCAGCCTGCTTGATAAGGTGAAGTGGCTTAATATGGGCGGCGGACACCTGATGACTCGCGAGGGGTACCATATCGATTTGCTCGTTGAGTGTATTCGTGGATTGCACCAGCGGCATCCTAATCTGAAGATTATTATGGAGCCTGGCTCAGCTTTTTTATGGCAGACGGGGTATTTGGTGGCAAAAGTGGTGGATGTGGTTGAGAGCAGCGGCATCAAGACAGCGCTTCTCACTGTTAGTTTTACTTGTCACATGCCCGAC
>JAZUHM010000273.1:0-2609 GCA_045641725.1 Bacteroidaceae bacterium
ACATAGTTGATGTGCTCGTAGATTTCGTCGGAGATAACGATGATGTTCTCGTGCTTCTTGAATACCTCGGCCAGTGCTTCGAGCTCTGCCTTAGAATAAACGGCACCTGTCGGGTTGCTTGGTGAGCAGAGGATAAAGGCGCGGGTCTTTGGGGTGATGGCTGCCTCGAGCTGAGCTGGAGTGATCTTGAAGTTCTGCTCAATGCCGGCTGGCACAATCACTGGTTCGCCGTCGGCGAGCTTGACCATCTGGGTGTAGCTTACCCAATATGGAGCAGGTATGATTACCTCGTCGCCCTCGTCCACCAAGGCCATGATTACATTACAAACGCTCTGCTTGGCACCATTTGAACACAGAATCTGCGCTGGGGTGTAGTCGAGGCCGTTTTCATTCTTGAGCTTGTCAACGATTGCCTGACGCAGTACTGGATAGCCCGGCACTGGCGAATAGCGCGAATAGTTGTCGTCAACAGCCTGCTTGGCTGACTCCTTGATGGCGTCGGGGGTGTTGAAATCAGGCTCGCCTACTGAGAGGTTGATAATGTCGATGCCCTGAGCCTTGAGCTCGGAGCTCTTTTGAGACATCGCCAGTGTGGCAGATGGCTCGAGACGGTTAAGTCTTGCTGAGAGTTTCATTTTTGTTGGTATGTTTTGAATTATGTGTTTATAATCGGTAAAACTTATTTTCTGTTGCCAAAGATGCGCAGGATGTAGAGGAAGAGGTTTATGAAGTCGAGGTAGAGCGTGAGGCTACCCATGAGGGCGAGCTTCATGGTGGCGTCGTTTTCTTCGCCGCCCACTTCCAAGAACATCTGCTTGATTTTCTGGGTGTCGTATGCTGTGAGGCCTACAAAGATAAGCACGCCTACATAGCTGATAATCATCTCGAGGAATGTGCTGCCTACAAAGATGTTGACCACGGTGGCGATGATAAGTCCGATGAGCGCCATGATGAGTATGCGGCCCATCATGCCGAGGTCTTTTTTGATGGTCAGGCCCACCACAGTCATCGCGGCGAACGTGCCGGCTGTGACGAAGAAGGCTGTGGCGATGCTGCTTGCGGTATAAATCAGCAATATGCAAGAGAGAGTTACGCCGTTAAGGACGGAATAGAGCACAAACAGCAGGCCGGCCACGGGGAACGGCATTCTGTTGATGCCCGCAGACATAATCAAAACCAGCACCACCTCGCCGATGAGGAGACCCCATGTGAGCAGTGGGTTGGAAAAGATTGTGTAGAGGAGTGTAGGGCTGTTTGCCACGCAGTAGGCTGACACTCCAGTCATGGCGAGCGCCAGTGCCATCCAGATATAAACTTTAGACATCAAGGTCATAAATGCTGCCTGTGTCTTGACTGCGCTCTGATAGGTCACGTCTTCGTAGTTGTCGTAGTTGTTGTAATTCATAGTGGGTTAGTTTTTTTGTTTGCCGCCACTGCCGGGCTGGGGTTGTGCCTTGTGTCTATGGGGTAGGGAGGAGGCTTGTCGCCAGGTCTCGGCCAGTGTCGGTTGTGGGGTTGATAGTTATTTGTTGAAGTCCAATGTGTGGCCCATGCGCACTTGTTTGGTGCGCAGATATGTCTCGTTGTATTTGTTAGGCTTGATTTCGATAGGGATATTCTCTACAATCTCAAGGCCAAATCCGTCGAGGCCGGCGCGCTTGACTGGGTTGTTGGTGATAAGTCGCATTTTCTTGACACCAATCTCGCGCAGAATCTGTGCGCCAACGCCGTAGTCGCGTTCGTCGGGGTTGTAGCCGAGGTGAATGTTGGCGTCAACGGTGTCGAGGCCCTCTTCCTGCAGTTTATATGCAGCAATCTTGGCCATCAGACCGATGCCGCGGCCTTCCTGGTTGAGATAGAGCACCACGCCCTTGCCCTCTTTCTCGATCATCTGCATGGCGCGGTGGAGCTGTTCGCCGCAGTCGCATCGCATAGAGCCGAAGATATCGCCGGTCATGCAGGAAGAGTGTACGCGAACGGGGATTGCCTCGTCTTCGTCCCACTCGCCTTTGATCAGGGCGATGTGCTCCAGGCCGTTGCTCTTCTGGCGGAATGGGATAATCTTGAAGTGGCCGTATTCTGTGGGCAGGTCAACCTTTTCGCCCATTTCTACGATGGTCTCTTCCTTGAGTCGGTAGGCGATGAGGTCGCGGATAGATATGATTTTGAGGCCGTGCTCCTTGGCAACCTCTACGAGCTCTGGCATGCGGGCCATGGTGCCGTCTTCATTCATGATCTCGATGAGGGCAGCGGCGGGATGCAGGCCTGCCAGACGGGCGAGGTCGATGGCGGCCTCGGTGTGGCCGGCGCGGCGAAGCACACCCTTGTTCTGCGCATAGAGCGGATTGATGTGGCCTGGGCGTCCAAAGGTCTCGGGCACTGAGTTGGGGTCGGCCAGAGCGCGGATGGTGGCGGCGCGGTCGCATGCCGATACGCCTGTGGTGCAGCCCTCGAGTTTATCTACGGTCACTGTGAACGGAGTGCCGAGCATCGAGGTGTTGTCTTCGACTTGTCGGGTGAGGTTAAGCTCGCGGCAGCGGTCCATGGTGACGGGGGCGCAGAGCACGCCGCGGCCATTCTTGAGCATAAAGTTTATTTTTTCGGGAGTG
>JAZUHM010000274.1:0-3478 GCA_045641725.1 Bacteroidaceae bacterium
TATATATATTATTTTTTATAGGAACCACACACACATACAAGGAGTTACGGAATAAATAAATAAATTTTTTTGCAGCCTCACCACAACACTACGAGCATGACCGTCAGTGCCACGGCTTGCGCCGGGTCCAGGGACTGGCTACCTGACCCACTTGGCAGTTGGGTACCTCAGCAATAAGTCTGACTGCTTGTTCTCCAAGATGTCCAATACTCTTTGCCAAATGCAACAGCCATTTCCTTCTCTGCAAGAGTCTTAGCTTTCTCGTCTTCCAACATCCTTTTCTTGTTCTCTTGCTTGTAGGCGATGCCTATCAATAAGGAATCGAAAATTTCGACATAAATAAAAGGTTTTGGTTGATAAAATTGCAGGACGCCATTGCTCGTGCGAGTAGTGGCGTGCGATTTATTTATTTATTTATTTTTTTATTTATTTTTTTATTTTTTTTTTGCAGAAATGACTTTGCGAGGGGTGAATTAAGCTCTTAATACGCTGAAAAAGCAAAGGGCAGCAAGTTGTTTACTTGTTGCCCTTTGTCCCTACGAATAGGTAATAATTACTGTGTTATTGCTTGAAAATTTCTTGCTTAATTATTTTAATTGCTTGGCGTCAACTCGGCCTCTACGGCATCGAATTTGCGCTTGAAGTCGGGATCGGTCTGTAGCAAATCACTTACATTCTTGATGGCGTGGAGTACGGTAGCATGGTCGCGGCCACCCACTATGGTACCGATGCGGCTTACCGACTGCGTGGTGTATTGCTTGCATAGGTACATGGCAGCTTGTCGTGCCAGAACGATTTCGCGCTTGCGGCTTTTTGAATTTATGCTCTTCATGTCCACACCGAACGTACCAATCACAAGGTTGAGGATATTCTCGCATGTGATTACTTTGGCTTCGATCTTGATGATCATGCGCATGACACGTGCAGCCAGTTCCTGATCGATTGGCCGGTTGAAGGCGATAGAGTGGGCGAGGAGCGAATTGATGATGCCCTCCAGGTCGCGTACGTTGTCGGTGGCGTTGCGTGCAATGAACTCTATGACCTCCTCGCTGATGCTTAGGCCCTCTTTGGTGCACTTGGTGCGCAGAATGCCTTTGCGTAGCTCATAGTCTGGATGTTCGATTTCGCCAATGAAGCCCCACTTAAAGCGGGTGAGAAGGCGTGGTACCAGGTCCTCGAGTTCTACCGGTGGCCGGTCGCAAGTCATAATGAGCTGCTTGCCCGACTGATGCAGGTAGTTGAAGATATGGAAGAAGGTGTTTTGCGTGGCTACCAGATTCTTGCCGGCAAATTCCTGAATGTCGTCCACAATGAGCACGTCAATGTTCTGGTAGAAGTTGATGAAATCGTTTACCATATTGCGACGTACGGCATCGGTATATTGCACCTTGAACTGATGGGCAGTGATGTATAATACACGCTTTTCGGGGTATGACTCCAAAATCTTCAGACCGATGGCTTGTGCCAGATGGGTTTTGCCTACGCCGCTTGCACCGAATATGAAGAATGGATTGAAGGCGTTATGACCAGGCATTTTGCTCACAGTGATGCCAGCGCTGTATGCTAACTCGTTCGACTTGCCGGCGCAGTAACTCTCCATGGTGCAGCTTGGATTGAGGTGTGTCTCAAAGTCGGCATCCTTTGTCTGCTCCACACGGTTCTGGGCATTGAGCTGAACGGTGCTTTCCTCCTCTTGGCGCGAATCGCCCATCTTGCTCTGCACTACAGCCACTTTGTATCCAAGACGTACGTTTGGACCGTAAATTCTGCGTAGTGTCTTACTCAACAGATCAAAATACTCATCTTCCAGGCGTTCGTAGACAAAGTGAGATGGAATGAGGAGCGTAAGCTTCCCATCCTCATAGCTGGCAGCACTGCAGGAAGCGAAGAAGGCTTTGTAGGCCTCTTCGTTTTGAAGATTGTCCCTGATGATGCCGAGACATTGTTCCCACTGGGTCTCAAACTGAGCCATTGTTCTGATATTATAAAAAGATGTATTTGTATTGAGTGATTTCTTGTATTGTGTCAAATCGGCTTTCGATACTATAAGGGCGAATTGCCGAATTTGCGCTGCAAAGATAATGTGAATTTTTTTAATATGCAATACCCAAAAAAAGCTTCAAAAAATTGGAAATGTCTAAATGACTGATTTTCAGTTTTAAGTTGCCTCTTTTGATTGTTGATTTCAAGGTTCGCTTTATCTTGTGTTAAACGGTTGAAATACAATGTGATAATTGTGTGTGTTTGGGGCGAACAGAAAAAGTTATCAACAATCTTTTTTGATGGTTTTCCGTTTTCTTTTGGCTTGAAAAACCGTCATTTAGATTGTTGATAACTTTTGATGTCTAAAAAAAATGATTTCAAATTACAACGATTGTAAAAGTGTTGATAACTTTTAAATCTTGAGTTGTCAATTGAGTCATTTTTGTGTCTTTTCAGGGGGCGGGCTTACTGCTCCACTGCCTCTGGGTCCTCTGCGTTTTTCTTGCCAAGGTATTCAGGCAGCGACATGCCAGCCTGCTCGAATAGTTCAGAGAGCGGTGGGATGCTCTTGTAGAGGCCGCTGACAAAGTTGGCAGTAGAGGTTTTGCCGTCGCCCGAAGCTCCAGAGCCATTATCCCATACGGTAACTTTGTCGATGTTGATGCCCTTGATGGCATCGACCTGGGTCTTGACGAGCTCAGGCAACTTCTCGAGCAGGAGCAGGGTGTATGCCTTGGTGGCGTCACCACCGGCTGCTTTGATCATCTGGTCGTAACCTTCGGCCTGTTTGGTCAGAATCTCGTTCAAACCGCGAGCCTCGGCTGCCATCTTGGCAAAGATAGCATCTGCCTCACCTTGGGCATTGACACGCTTCTGTTCGGCTTCGGCCTGTGCTTCAATGATCTTACGCTCTTTCTCAACCTCTTGTGGCACGAGGATGTTGGCCTTCTGTGTTGAACGCTCTCGTTCGGCACGTGCCAACTCGGCCTCTTTTTGTGCAGCGTATGCCTCTTCCAATGCCTTTGCTTCGGCTACCTTCTCGGCTGCTACTGCTTTACGCTGAGCCTCGGCCTCCTTCTCTCGACGCAGGGCTTCGCTGTTAGCAATGGCGATCTTGGCTTCGTTCTCACCTGCCACGGCAGCAGCGTTGGCAGCAGAGGTGCGTACGCGGGTCTCTTTCTGGAAGTCGGCTTTACCGGTCTCACCCTTCATCTCCTGCTCAGCCACTTTAACCTTTGCTGCATTGATGGCTGTAGCTGCAGCTTCCTGACCGAGTGCCTCGATGTATCCACTCTCATCCTTGATATCGGTGATGTTTACGTTGATCAGCTTCAGGCCGATCTTCTTGAGCTCGATCTCAACGTTCTTCTTGATGTTCTCTTGGAAGGCGTCGCGGTCCTGGTTGAGCTCCTCGATGCTCATTGAGGCGATAACCAGACGCAACTGGCCGAAGAGGATGTCTCGCGCCATCTCCTGGATGTCGTTGGCACTGAGG
>JAZUHM010000275.1:0-2810 GCA_045641725.1 Bacteroidaceae bacterium
AGGACACCGTGCAGGTAGATGCGGTGCACAATTCCGTGATTATCTTCTCAGACTACCCGCTTTTGAGCCGCCACATAACATACTCGTCCTCCCCCGGACACCTCTGCGCAATCTACAAGCTGGACATCGGGGGCGACACAATCTGCGTGGTAAACAGCCATTTTGTATCGAACTCAATAAGTTCCAACGACAAGCAGGCCTACCACAAACTGGTGACCGTCACCGACGAAGACAGTTCCAAGCAGGACATCCTCCGTCTGGCCCGCAAAATTAACGAGGCCGGACTCAAGCGCGCCGAGCAGGCCGACTCGCTGGCCATGTATCTCGAGACATTGGGCGACATGCCAGTGATTGTGTGCGGCGATTTCAACGATTCGCCCCTTTCCTATGCCCACCATCGCCTGATGCGGATACTTGACGACGCCTATACCGCTTCCGGGCTGGGTCCGGGTATCTCATACCACAAGAGCCAGATGTTTTTCCGCCTCGACAATATCCTGTGCAGCCACCATTGGAAATCCTATGGCGCCGATGTCGATGCCAAGGCCAAAATGTCGGACCACTATCCCATCAGCGTGTGGCTTAAAAAGACTGAATAAAAGTGAAGCCGAATTAGCAAAAATGCTCCAAATATGGGTATAATAACACTAAAAACGTCATAAAACAAACAATTTGTGCCCCTTATTAAGCATAATTTTGAAAAAAAATATTACATTTGCACGCCAAATTGTCCTTACTAGGCAAAAACACAGATAATAATAACATAAAATAATAACCTAAAATGCAAAAGATTTTTAAAGTATTTACGGTAATAATCGCTATTCTGTTTGTTATCGTTTGCGCTTATTATCTTTCATTCTCTTGGGCCACAAGCAATCAGGAAGAGATTGCCGCTGCCAAGAAGGAGAACGGCGAGAGATATCTCGACTCTATGAAGAATGAAAAGGTATGGATGTTTAAGACTCTCCAGGAGTGCTATGAGACCCAGCTCGGTCTTGGCCTTGACCTGAAGGGTGGTATGAACCTCATGCTCGAGGTTTCGGTGCCAGACATCGTTAAGTCGCTGGCTGAGGAGAACGCTGAGGACCCAGCTTTCCAGGCTGCATATCAGGCAGCCCTGAGCAAGAAGGACAATGCAGACTTCGTAAGCACACTCATCGAGAATTACACACAAGGTGGCAAGAGAAGCCTCGCAGGTATTTTTGCGACTTCCAAGATGCCTAATGTTAAGCAAAACTCCAGCGATGCTGACGTGGAGAAAGAAATCCGCGCACAGATTGCCAGCGCTGTGGATAATTCCTACAACGTGATTTCTTCACGTATCGACCGCTTCGGTGTGGCTCAGCCAAACATCCAGAAGCTCGAGGGTGGCAACGGCCGTATCATGGTCGAGCTCCCAGGCGTTAAGGAGCCAGAGCGCGTGACCAAGCTCCTCACCTCAAGCGCTAACCTTGAGTTCTGGGAGACCTGGACAGCAACTGACGTAGCTCCTTATCTCCAGCAGATCAACGCTAAGCTCACTGGCGACACCAAGGCAGAGGCTAAGGCAGAAGCTGACACCACAGCAGCAGCCGACCAGGCTCTGGCAGCCACCGATTCAAGCGCTAAGCCTGCAGCAGAGGCTACCACTCCTTCAGCACGCTCGCTCTTCAGCCTGCTCACAGTTGACGGCTCACGTGGCGGCGCAGTAGTTGGCTATGCCCCTGCATCTAACCGCAAGTATATTGACACCATCCTCACCTCGCCAGAGGCTAAGCAGATCCTCTCTGCTGCACGCATCGACCTCAAGTGGGGCGCCAAGGCAGCAGAAGGTTTCAAGGGTGATGTATATGAGCTCTACGCCATCCGCCTCTCTGAGGACGGCAAGGCTCCTCTGAGCGGCGACGCCATCGTAGATGCCAAGGCTGACTACGACCAGCAGAGCGGCCGTCCATTGGTTAGCATGACCATGGACAACGACGGCGCACGCATCTGGGCAGAGCTCACCAAGAAGAATATCGGCCATGCAGTAGCCATCGTGCTCGACGGCGTGGTTTACAGCGCACCTAACGTGCAGACCGAAATCACTGGCGGCCGCTCGCAGATTACCGGTAACTTCACCACTGAAGACACCCGCGACCTCGCCAGCGTATTGAACGGCGGTAAGATGACCGTGCCACTCAACGTAGTGCAGGCCGACACCGTTGGTCCATCACTCGGTCAGGAATCTATCAACAAGGGTATCATCTCTTGTATTGTGGCCTTTGTGCTGCTGATGATTTATATGTGCTTGCTCTACGGCTTCAAGCCAGGTATGGTAGCTAACTGCGCATTGATTATCAACCTCTTCCTCATCGTGGGCTGCCTCGCTTCATTCCAGGCCGCACTCACAATGTCAGGTATTGCCGGTATGGTGCTCACCCTCGGTATGGCAGTGGATGCCAACGTGCTCGTGTTTGAGCGTATCAAGGAAGAGCTCCGCGGTGGTAAGAAGATCAAGTCGGCCATCAGCGATGGTTATGGCAACGCTCTCTCAGCCATCATCGACTCTAACCTCACATCTATCATCACCGGTATTATCCTCTATGTATTCGGCACAGGCGCCATCCGCGGTTTCGCCATCACCCTCATCATCGGTTTGATCGCATCAGTATTTACCGCAGTGCTCCTCACCCGCATCGTATTCGAGTCATTCGTTAATCGCGACAAGTGGCAGAATATCACATTCACCACAGCCATGTCAAGAAACTTCCTCCAGAATACCAAGTTCAAGTTTATGAGCGCCTATAAGGTTAGCTTCATCGTTTAAGTCGGAGGCCAAGCGGTCTTAG
>JAZUHM010000276.1:0-5828 GCA_045641725.1 Bacteroidaceae bacterium
TCTATCTTTACAATATCGAAATAATCAAGGATCTCCTTCGGGAGAACCAGACGGGCTAATTGCTCAAGCATATTCATGTTGCAAAGATACGAAATCTTTGCTAATATCAATTAGCTACCCCCAGTATTTTTCCACTGAGCCGATTCTTGGGCTTTGCTGGCAGGATAAAAGATTCCCCGAGGGCGTTGTGCTCTCGGGGAATCTTGTGATTATAGCGGCTTGCGGCTTACTGGAGGCCGAAGCTGAACTGGTCGATGTAGGTGTAGAACCAGCTGATGATACCAATCAGCACTACGCCAGCGGTGCAGAGGAAGAGGCCTACCCTAGAATAACCGTCGCTTTTGAAGGTTGCTATCGGATTGTCGTTAGGCGTGATGTACATTGCCTTGACAATGAGGAGATAGTAGTAGAGGGAGATGACGGTGTTGACCAAGGCGATGAGCACCAGGATGATAAACATCGGTGTCTCGCCAGCGTTGAAGGCTGCCATAAACATGAAGAACTTGCTGAAGAAGCCTGCGAATGGTGGAATACCAGCGAGGCTGAAGAGTGCGAGTGTCATGAGGAAGGCGAGCTTAGGATTGGTCTTGTAGTAGCCGGCGTAGTCGGAGATGTTGATCTTGCCGCTGCGCTCCTCTGTGATGTTGATGATTACAAACACGCCAAGGTTGGCTGCCATATATACCAAGAGGTAGAACACGATGGCGGTGAGGCCCTGTGGTGTGGCGTTCATCACGCCGAGTACGAGGTAACCTGCCTGGCTGATTGCTGAGAAGGCCATGAATCGCTTTAAGTTGTTCTGGCGCACTGCAAAGATGTTGGCGATGGTGATGCTGGCAATGATGACACAGAAGAATACGAGGTTGGCTTCGTTGATCAGTGGGCCGAATACCTTATAGAGCATTGCGAAGAGCACGAATGCTGCAGCGCCCTTGGAGATAACGCTCAGGTAAGAGGTGACTGATGTTGGGGCGCCCTGGTAGGTGTCGGCTGTCCAGAGGTGGAATGGCACGAGAGAAATCTTGAAACCAATACCGCCGATGAAGAGCACGAGGGCTGCAATCTGGACAAGGTTGCCAGACTGGAGGCCTTTGGCAATCTCAGTGAAGTAGAGCGAGCCTGTGGTGCCGTAGAGCAGCGAGATGCCGTAGAGCAGGAGGCCGCTTGAGAACAAGGCTGTGAGGATGTACTTGGCAGCGGCCTCGGCGCTGTCCTGAGATTTCTTTTCGTAGGCGATGAGTGCAGTCATTGGGATTGAAGCGAGCTCGAGGCCGATGAAGAACATCAGGAAGTGGCCGGCGCTGATCATAAAGTACATGCCGAGCAGGGTAGAGAGGGTGATGATGTAGTATTCACCCTGCTTTGGGGCCATCTCAGGACGCTTGAGCGACTCGTGGGCTGTGAGGAACACGATGATGGTGCCCACGCTGAGGATGGTCTTGACGATGATGGCCATCTGCGAGTTGATATACATGCCGTTGAAAGCTGAAGTCTCGTTGGCACAGCTGCATGCACAAGGGCACACCAGCGGCAGGACGCCGAGGATGGTGTGGAGTGTGAGCAGGATTACTGGCAGTGGGGTATTGAGCACACCCTTGCCATCCTTGCGGTCAGTACACATAAAGAGGTCAGCCACAAAGAGGATGACTATCACTGCGAGGAGCGATAATTCCTGACCCATATTGAGAAATTGTGAATAGTCCATTGTTAGAATGTATGTTTGGTGTGTTAATTATTACATGAAAGGATTGCAGGAAGAGAGGGCAGGGCCGGCTTCCTTGACATAGTTGATCACAGGATCTACGCTGTCGCTGATGAGAGTGCTGATCCAACCAGGAGCAAGACCGATGCCGGCAATAGCGCAGATGAGGCAGATGACTGCAAAGCGCTCTTCCCATGTGGCGTCGGTGAGTTGCTTGTGGTGCTCGTCGGTGCAGACACCATAGAGCATGCGGCCCACCATGCGGAGGATATAGACGGCTGCCACTACGATAGAGCAGGTGCCGCCGATGGTGAGTACGCGGTGGAAGATGTCGTTGTTCTCAAATGAGCCGACGAAGATGGTCATCTCAGCCACAAAGCCGCTCAAGCCTGGCAGACCGAGGTTGGCCAAACCGGCGATAACGAAGCAAACGCTGAGGAATGGCATGATCTGCATAAGGCCCTTCATCTTGTTGACGTCGCGAGTGTGGGTACGACCGTAGATCATACCGATCAGGGCGAAGAAGAGGGCGGTCATCAAACCGTGAGACAACATCTGGAGCACAGCACCAGTGGTAGAGGTGGTGGTGAGCATAAGGATGCCGAAGAGCACGAGGCCGCAGTGGCTAACCGACGAGTAAGCGTTGATGTACTTGAGGTCGGTCTGCACGCAGGCGCTCATTGCACCATAGACTACTGAGATGCCGGTGAGGATAAGGAATATCCAGTTGAGCTCGTTGGCAGCCTCTGGCAGGAGATAGATGGCGATGCGGAAGCAGCCGTAGCCACCAAGCTTCATCAATACGCCGGCGTGGAGCATTGACACGGCGGTAGGCGCTGAGGCGTGACCGTCGGGGCTCCATGTGTGGAATGGGAACAAGGCGCCGAGCACACCAAAGCCGACAAAGGTCAATGGGAACCAAATGCACTGCTGAGAGAGTGGAATTGGCTGGGCACCGTTGGTGTGGTGAGCGATGTCGAGAATGTTCATGGTCTCGCCGCCTGCACCGTAGAAGATGCCGAAGATGCCGAGCATAAGGAAGGCCGAGCCACCCATAAGCATGAGGGTGAGCTTCATGGCTGCATATTCCTTCTGGCCGCTGCCCCATACACCGATAAGGAGGTACATTGGGATAAGGGCAATCTCGTAGAACATAAACATGGTGAACATGTCGATGCTGATAAAGAAGCCGAATACACCCAACGAGAGGAGGGTGAACCAGAGGAAATAGTCCTTGAGGTTAGGAGAGAGCTTCCAGCTGGCGAATGTGCCGGTAAACACGATGATGGCACTCAGGAGCAGCATGGCCACCGAGATGCCATCAACGCCAGTGCGCAGGCAGATGTGGAGAGGCGCAAACCAAGTCCAGCAAGACTGGTAGAGCATTTCGTCAGTATTGCCGGCGCCGCGGAGGGCGAGGAACTCAACTGTGAGATAAATAGCCACTGCAAGCAGGGCGGTACTACCAACGACCATTACGCCGCGAACAGCTTTTACGCCTTTGGCCAACCACAGGCCAAGGAGCATAAGCATTGGTATTAATACAAATAAGTATAGTATATTAACGGTATTTTCCATTGCGCTGATAGATTTAGATGAAGATTAATAATATCGCAATCAAAATGATTGTACCAACGAGATAGAAGAGAGCATACTGTTGTACGCGACCGCTCTGGAGAGTCTTGATGCCATTGGATGTGGCATTGGTGCCCCATGCAAGGAAGTCGAAGAAGCCGTCAACCACATGGCGGTCAAACCATGCTATTGGGCGGCTGATACAACCAAAGATAATCTTGTGGGTAATGAACTGGTAAACCTCGTCCATGTAGAAGCGCTTGTAGGCCCACTGATGGAGGCTTGGCAGAGCGCTCTTCATCTTTTCGGCAATAGGCTGCTTTTCACCCTTGAAGATGAATGTGGCCAATGCGATAGAGATGATGGCGATTACGGTAGAGCAGATGGCTACAGTAGTGTCGAAGTGGATGGCGTAAGGCTTGTTTTCGGCGCTGATGATTGTGCCGAAGCTGACACCGTCGAAGAGGCCAAAGCCTGCGAGGGTGGTGTAGATACCAACGCCCACTGTGATGATGCTCAAAACGATGAGAGGCAAGGTCATGATCTTGGTCTCGTGTGGGTGATGAGCCTCGTGGAGCTCCTTGTTCTCTGTGCCCCAGAAGATGCCGTAGTAGAGGCGGAACATGTAGAAGGCTGTCATTGCAGCGATGCCGGTCATAATCCAGCCGACTACAGGGCTGTACTCCATGCAGGCGGTGATGATTTCATCCTTAGAGCTGAAGCCCGAGAAGAATGGAATACCGCTGATGGCGAGACATGAGATAAGGAATGTGATGTGGGTGATAGGCAAGTATTTGCGCAAGCCGCCCATGGCCGACATCTCGTTGCTGTGAACAGCGTGGATGATGCAGCCGGCGCCAAGGAAGAGACAAGCCTTGAACATCGCGTGGGTAAAGAGGTGGAACATAGAGGCCATGTAGCCGACGTTGGCGTGGTTGTCAACGCAGCTGCCATGCTCACCAGGCAGGCAAACGCCGAGGGCCACCATCATAAATGCAATCTGAGAGATGGTAGAGAAGGCGAGCACGCGCTTGATGTCGCTCTGTGCGCAGGCAACGGCAGCGGCATAGAATGCGGTGAACACGCCTACCCAGATGATGATAGGCATCCAATCCTGAGCATAGGTAATCCACAATGGGAAGAGGCGGGCAACCTGGAACACACCAGCCACAACCATGGTAGCAGCGTGGATAAGGGCGCTGACAGGTGTTGGGCCTTCCATCGCATCTGGCAACCAGATGTGGAGTGGGAACATGGCACTCTTGCCGGCACCACCGATAAACATCAGAGTGAGGGCGAGAGGAATAATCCATGCAGCCTGAGCATAGGCCTGAAGCTTCTCTGGAGTCTCAAAGGCAAAGTCAAAGGAGCCGGTGTAGAATCCGTAGATGAGAATACCGATGAGGAAGAACAAGTCTGCAAAGCGGGTAACGATAAACGCCTTCTTGCTGGCTGCGATAGCGGCAGGAGAGGTGTAGTAGAAACCGATGAGCAGATATGAACTAACGCCCACGAGCTCCCAGAAGAGGTACATCTGGAAGATGTTGGTGGCAACTACGAGGCCGAGCATCGACATGGTGAAGAGGGAGAGGAAGGCATAGTAGCGCTGGAATCCCTTTTCGCCCTTCATGTAGCCAAATGAGTAGATGTGGACCATCAGGCTGACGGTAGAGATAACGATGAGCATCATTACCGAGATAGGGTCGAGCAAGATGCCCAGGTCGAAATGCAGACCGTTTGCAAATGGCAACCATGTGAAGTTGAGTGCTGTCTGGCGGAGTTATTCGCGTTCTGGACTAACGCACTGGCGCGAGGGGAAATACTCATACGCCGCATAGTACGACAATACGGTCACAGCGCCCAGAGCGAGGGTGCCGGTAATGCCCGCTGCCTTATGGCTGAACCACTTGCCGAAGATTCCAAGGATAAGGAAGCTCACAAGCGGCAGCAATATAATTAATAAGGTATATGAAAACATAATCTTTTAATTTAGGGAGTCAATCTTAGTGATTTACCATTTCAGATGTTCGAGTTCGTCAACGAAGTTATTCTTCAGCATGCGGTAGATGTTGATCATCACAGCGATTGCGATGGCAGTTTCGGCAGCTGAGATAGCGATTGAGAACAGAGTGAACACAAAACCTTCCATGCCAGTGTCGCAGAGGCGGTTGAAGGCAGCAAAGTTGAGGTCTGCAGCATTGAGGATAAGCTCAATGGAGATGAGTATGGCCAGTGTGTTGCGACGAGTAAAGAAACCATACATGCCGGCGCCAAGCATAAAGGCGGTCAGGATGAGAAAATATACTATTGTGATATCCATAGTTCTGAGTTTCTTTAAAGGTTTAACGTTTACGGGCTATTACCAGACCGGCAATGATGCAGGCAAGCAGCAATACGCTGACAGCCTCAAAAGGCAGCAGGTAGCTGTCGGACTCGAGCAGAGCCTTGCCAAGGTCTTCAATCTTAGAGGCGGCAGCCTCGTTGGTGATGTCCTGGCCGAGGGCTGCGCTCTTGGCAAACTGGTGGGTAGCGAAGATAAAGTCGGAGGCCA
>JAZUHM010000277.1:0-5554 GCA_045641725.1 Bacteroidaceae bacterium
TCAACGTCGTCTTCGATGGTGACGATACCGATTTGTGGAATCTTGTCGTAGCCGTTGGCTGAAGGGGCGAAGCCAAAACCGTCGGCGCCGATTACGCTGCCGGCGTGGAGGATGCAGCGGTTGCCCACCTTGCAGCCGTGATAGACAACGGCGTTGCTATAAATCTGAGTGTTGTTGCCAATTGTGGCGCCTTCGCCGATTGTGACGTGAGGGTGAAGCACGCAACCATCGCCGATGACGGCCTTTGGACCGATGGCCACAAATGGGCCGATGTAGCAGTCCTTGCCAACGGTGGCAGTCTCGTCGATAAACGCGAGTGAGCTCACGCCGACCTTTTTAGGTTTCATTGAGTCATAGAGCTGGAGGAGTTTGGCCACAGCTTCGTAGGCGTTTGGTACGCGAACGAGGGTAGGCTTGACTTCCTTTTCAGCCTTGAACGAATCGTTGACAAGCACGATGGTAGAATCGGTCTCGTAGATATAATTTTCGTAAGCTTGATTTGCGAGGAAAGAGATTGCGCCTGGCTTGCCTTCTTCGATTTTGGCAAATGTGCTAACGGCTGCATTTTCGTCTCCGTCAACAGTTCCTTGAAGGAAGTCTGCAATCTGCTTGGCTGTAAATTCCATGTTGTGTGTGTCTTATTCTTTATGATTGCTTGCAAATTTCGCAAAAAATAATCAAATATTAGCCATTTTTACTCTTCTTTTTATATTAAAGAGTGGTTTTATAGGTCATTTTTGCTCTATTGTTGGTCAAAAATGCCTACTTGCAAACAATAGGTGACGTTTGGAGGCATCTTTGGATGAAAATATAATGGCGCTCGCTGCGGCGGTCAACCATCTCGCTGTGCAGCAGTTCTGAGAAGTTGGAGATGTCGCGGATGGTGTTGTCTTTCATGCCGATAATGATGTGGTCGTCGGCTGTGGAATAGAGCATCTGCGACACGCGACGAGGCCTGACAAAATAGTGGGCGTCGGTGAGTGGAATATTGAGTTGGGCGGCTGTCTGTCGGCGCAGGTTTTCGATCTGGTCGTCAGTCAGTGGCTTTTCAATCTCGTTGGCCTTAAAGAGGTTGCGGTTGATATAGTTGCCGGCTAGGATGCTGAGCACTCTGTCTTGGCCGCAGGTCCATTCTTTGAGCGCAGAGATGATGTCGGAATCGTCGAGCATAATGAATCTCTCAATCCACTCGGGATGTGTGTCCAAAAAGGCTGCATTGGCCTGATTGTAAAGGAAATATTCGAGACTGCTGGAGGCGTGGAGCCGACTTCCCTTGGCCGCAAGTTCCTTGGCGCGCAGCAGGGCCGTGAGCAATACTTCCTGGGCTGCGAGCGCAGTCTTGTGGAGATAGACCTGCCAATACATCAGGCGGCGCGACATCAGGTAGTTTTCGATGGTGTAGATGCCCTTTGCGTCAACTACAAGGTGGTCGTTTTCGACATTGAGCATCTTGATGATTCGTTCGGCGCCGATATTACCTTCTCTCACTCCGGTGAAGAAACTGTCGCGACAGAGGTAGTCGAGACGGTCCATGTCGAGCTGGCTGCAAATCAGTTCGTGGAGGAAATGCTTGGGGTATTGGTCTGTGAATATCTGGATGGCGGTGTCGAGCTGCCCATTGAACTGCTCGTTGAGGCGCTGCATGATAATCAGCGAGACATCTTCGTGGCAGAGGTCGGGCAGAAACAGTCCCTCAAGGCAGTGCGACATCGGGCCATGCCCGGCGTCGTGCAGAAGCATGGCAATCTGGGCTCCAAGTTCCTCTTCGGGGGTTATGTTGTTGCCTTTGTGTTTGAGCACCCGCAGGGCCTCGCTTATGAGGTGGAGTGTGCCCAAGGAGTGTGCAAAGCGGGTGTGACGCCCGCCGGGATACACAAACGACGTCGGTCCAAGCTGCCCTATGCGCTGCAGTCGCACCACATAGGGATGTTTGACGAGGTCGCTGAGTATGCCGGCGGGTATTTCTATGAAACCGTGTACGGGGTCGCTGATGATCATTGCTTGGTGAAATAGAGACTATAGAAACTATAGTTGCTATAGAGATTGTGGATGTTTTTTAGGCTGGGAGGAGGGCTGCCATCTGCTCCTGAAGCTCTTTAGCCTTCTGGCCAGCTACGGCGGCAAAGTTCTCGGTGGTATCGGCGTAGATGATGCCGCGTGAAGAGTTAACCAGCAGGCCACAGTCTTTGGTCATGCCGTACTTGCAGACTTCTTCGAGTGAGCCGCCCTGTGCGCCGACTCCCGGCACGAGCAGGAAGTGGTTGGGCACAATCTTGCGGATGTCTTCAAACAGTCTGCCCTGGGTGGCACCGACCACATACATCATCTGCTCGTCGTTGGCCCACTGCTGTGATGTGCGCAGTACTTTTTCAAACAGGCGCTCGCCGTCCTTGTCCTCTGTGAGTTGGAAGTCGTGAGAACCTTTGTTGCTGGTCAGAGCCAGGAGGATTACCCATTTTTCCTCGTATTGCAGGAATGGTGTGACACTGTCTTCGCCCATATAAGGAGCCACAGTGAGTGAGTCGATGTCCATTTCCTCAAAGAAACTGCGGGCATACATAGCGCTGGTGTTGCCGATGTCGCCGCGCTTGGCGTCGGCAATTATAAACTGGTCGGAGTAGTTTTGCTTGATATAGTTTACGGTCTTTTCAAAAGCCATCCAGCCTTTCAGGCCAAAGCACTCATAGAATGCCAGGTTTGGCTTGTAGGCCACGCAGTATGGTGCAGTGGCATCGATGATAGCCTTGTTGAATGCAAAGATTGGGTCTTCCTCCTGCAAGAGGTGCTGAGGCATTTTCTTGAGGTCGGTGTCGAGACCCACGCAGAGAAATGATTTCTTGCGCTTGATATTTTCGATAAGTTGTTGCTTGTTCATTATGTTGAGTATTTTGATGTTACGTTATTGTTCTGCGAGACTTCAGTAACAAAAGCCGACTCTATGAAATCTAAACTCGAGATAACGAATCGTTAGCACGCGTTTAAATTTTTTTATCTCGAATTTAAATTTCGTAAAGTCGCGCTAAGATTTTTTTGTCTCGCGCGGATGTTTCGGAATGTGTGTTTTTGTAATGAATGAATACTTGTTTTTTTTAATCGAGTTGGTGTAAAATTCCTCTTAATAGACATCAATCCATTTAAAAGAAATATTATTCTTCTTTATGTACGAATCAATCTTGTTTTTATCAAACCCTATTGATTTCATATCCTTTAGGAACTTTTTGTTGTCAAATGATCGAGGATGTGTAAAACTCAATAAAATAGTATGCTGATTTAGTAGCTCGGTATAAGCTTGTACTTTTGCTTCATACTTTTTGACTTCCATAAGTCGTTTCATATCATCCATATCTGGCGTGAAGTTTGGATGTAATTTCTGGATGTCTTTCTGTATGCCGTTATGCAAATGTTCACATTGCTTACGAGTGGTCGCATATGCTATGGAGTCGTTTTCATAATAAACGAACGAGAACTCTACGCTTGGTTTGCTGTACTTGTCAGAAACCATTTTGCTTATGTCATCATAGGAATCGTAAAACACCTTCTCTGTGGGTGGGATGTAATTGATTCTGATATATGATGTGACGGTATCTATATAGTTGTATTTGTAATACCATCCGGCTCCAATGAGACCAGATGCTACTAACACAATTACTAGTATGTAGATGCTCTTTTTCTTCATTTTATTATAAAAGCCCCATGCAAATAAGCCGGTTCTATGTAGAATTACAGTTCGCTCTCCTTGAGTCGTTCTGCGTTTTCGGCCACGATGAGGTGGTCGATGCAGTCCTGAATATCGCCGTCCATAAACGCATTGAGATTATAGATGGTGTAGTTGATACGATGGTCGGTGATGCGGCCTTGAGGATAGTTGTAGGTGCGAATCTTGGCCGAGCGGTCGCCGGTTGACACAAGCGATTTGCGGCGATTGGCGATGTCGGAGTCGTATTTCTGGCGTTCGTTGTCATAGATAAATGTACGCAGGCGTGCCAGTGCGCGCTCCTTATTCTTAGGCTGGTCGCGGGTCTCGGTACACTCGATAAGGATTTCCTGCACCTCGCCGGTGTTGGGGTTTTTCCAGTTGTAGCGCAAGCGTACGCCAGACTCCACCTTGTTCACATTCTGTCCGCCAGCACCTGAGGAACGGAAGGTGTCCCACTTGATTTCGCCCTCGTTGATAACTACGTCAAAGGCTTCGGCCTCTGGCAACACGGCCACTGTGGCGGCCGAGGTGTGTACGCGGCCCTGGGTCTCGGTAGCTGGCACTCGCTGCACGCGATGCACGCCGCTCTCGTACTTGAGTGTGCCATAGACGTCAGCGCCAGTGACAGAACAGATTACTTCCTTGAATCCACCCACTGCACCCTCGCTTGAGCTGGATACTTCCATCTTCCAGCCTTTGGTCTCGCAGTATTTGGCATACATGCGGAAGAGGTCGCCGGCAAAGAGGGCAGCCTCGTCGCCGCCTGTGCCGCCGCGGATTTCAAGTATCGCATTCTTGGAGTCCTCAGGGTCTTTGGGCACGAGCATCAGTTTGATACTCTCTTCGAGTTGTGGGATGCGGGCTTCGCATTCGGCCACTTGCTCGCGAGCCATTTCCTTCATGTCGGGGTCGCTCTCGTTTACAAGCAGGTCTTTGCCTTCCTCCAGGTTGCCCAGCAGGGTGGCGTATTCCTTGCGCGCTGCCATGAGGTCTTCGAGGTCCTTATACTCTTTGGTGAGTTTTACATAGCGCTGCTGGTCGCCTATGACGTTGGGATCGGTAATGAGGGTGCTGACCTCCTCGAATCGGGCAACGAGCGAGTCTAGTTTTTCTAACAAAGAATTCATGTCTCTTAATAGTTGAATTCGCCAAATTCGCTCTTGATGGTCAATGAGCGAGGGCCTTCCTCGATGCGGCCTACGATTTGTGCATCGATATTGAAGCTCTTAGAGATTTCGATTACCTCCTGAGCGTGCTCTGGACTGATATAAACCTCCAGGCGATGGCCCATGTTAAACACTTTATACATTTCTGCCCAGTCGGTGCCGCT
The DNA here is from genome assembly GCA_045641725.1 of Bacteroidaceae bacterium. Classification (GTDB taxonomy): domain Bacteria; phylum Bacteroidota; class Bacteroidia; order Bacteroidales; family Bacteroidaceae; genus UBA6382. The sequence goes on from JAZUHM010000277.1 coordinate 5,028, forward strand.
CTCCTTGGCAATAGCCTTGAAGAGAGGTGGCACGGGGAACATGTTGTCCTTGATGACCTTGCAGTTGTCGCCTACGAAGTGCAGTACCTTGGTCTGCGCGCCGCCGGTGCAGTGCACCATACCGTGGATCTGTGGGCGCAGTTTGTCGAGCAGCACCTTGACCACAGGGGCATAGGTGCGGGTGGGTGACAACACGAGCTTGCCGGCATTTACTGGGGCTCCTTCTACCTCGTCGGTCAGTTTGTAGGAACCGCTATATACGAGCTCTTCCGGCACTGCCTTGTCGTAGCTCTCTGGGTATTTCTCAGCCAGATATTTACTGAACACGTCGTGGCGCGCTGAGGTGAGGCCGTTGCTGCCCATGCCGCCGTTGTATTCGGTTTCGTAAGTGGCTTGTCCGCTGGACGAGAGGCCCACAATCACGTCGCCCGGGCGGATGTTGGCATTGTTGATTACGTCGCTGCGCTTCATGCGGCAGGTCACGGTGGAATCTACGATTATGGTGCGCACCAGGTCGCCCACGTCGG
>JAZUHM010000278.1:0-2636 GCA_045641725.1 Bacteroidaceae bacterium
ACAAGAGCCACAGAGCAATAAACAAGAGACCTATCCCATGACCGCACAGACAACCGAAAAAGAACTTCGCAGCATCCCCCTGCAGGATTTGATTCCGCAGCGGGCGCCGTTTTTGATGATAGACTGCCTCACGGGCTTTGACCCTGTCAACACACAGACAGAGCTGGCCGTAAGGGAGGACAATATCTTCTTCTGCAACGGCACGCTGTCGGCATCGGGCCTGATTGAAAACATCGCCCAGACCTGCGCCGCCCGAATGGGCTATATCAACCTCACAAGCGGCGAGCCTGTGAAACTTGGCTTTATCGGAGCTGTGCGCGGCCTGCAGATTTTCCGCACCCCCAAGGCCGGCGAAGTGCTGCAGACCACTATCTCGGTCAAAGAGGAAGTCTTCAGAATGACATTGGTAGATGCCGTAGTGAAATCAGGCGACAAAATACTCGTCAGCGCCGAAATGAAGATTGCACTCAGCGAAACCGATGCCGCAGACTAAATAACAATCTCATAGCCTCAACCCACATGAAAGAACTGTCAGAGACAATTGCTTTTGACATCCGCTTTAGCGAGGTCGATTCGATGAACATCGTTTGGCACGGCTCATATCCGCTGTATTTTGAGGATGCCCGCGAGGCTTTTGGCAAGAAATACGGACTGGGCTACATGATGATGTTCAAGCTCGGTGTGTATGCGCCGCTGGTAGATTTGCGCTTCCAATACAAGAAGGCGATGACCTATGAGATGAAGCCCAAAATCAAAATCACCTACCGCCCCACCGACACTGCCAAGATTATCTTTGACTACGAAATCTTTGACTCCGCCGACGGCAGCATAATCGCCACAGGCTACTCTGTGCAGGTCTTTCTTGACCACGACTACAACCTGATGCTCTACAGCCCCGATTTCTACAACGAGTGGAAGAAAATATACCTTGAAGAATGACGCACATCATTGCTGACAACATAACATCGCCCTTAGGCATGACCACCGCGCAAAATCTGCAGCACATAACAGCTGGAGATTCTGCGCTGCGCCGCTATGAAGGCAAATGGGGACTGCCCGAGCCTTTTGTGGCATCACTCCTCAGCGATGAACAATGGCAGCAAGTGTCAATCCAGGGATTCTCGAAATTTGAGTCACTGGTAATCCACTCTATACAAGAGGCTCTGACCCACACCGACAAGGATGTGCTCAAAGCCAACACCTGCCTGATTATAAGCACCACCAAGGCCAACGTAGAATATCTTGACGGCGACGCATCTGGACAAGAACAGTACACCTCGCCAGCGGAATCGGCCACCAAGATCAGCCAACACCTGGGCCTCAGCACTGAGCCCATCGTGGTTTGCAATGCCTGCATCTCGGGCGTGGCAGCCCAAGTGCTGGCCAAGCGACTGCTCGACGCCAAGCTCTACGACTATGCCATTATAGCCGGCTGCGATGTGCAGAGCAAGTTTATCGTTTCGGGATTTCAGTCGCTCAAAGCCGTGTCCGACGCCCAATGCCGCCCATTCGACATCGAGCGTCTGGGTCTGAATCTGGGCGAGGCCGCTTCTACCATAATCATGTCGGGCAAAGACAATGCCAACGGCGACTGGTATATGAATGCCGGCGCCCAGAGCAACGACGCCCTCCACATAACCAATCCATCACCCAAAGGCACTGGCAGCGCTGCCGTGCTCAACGCCGTGACATGCGACATTTCTGACGACGAGCTCGCGCTCATCAATGTGCACGGCACAGCCACCATGTATAACGACCAGATGGAATCCAAGGCCATCGAAAGCGCCGGCCTTTCGGCCACTCCCATCAATGCCCTCAAGGGTTATTACGGCCACACCATGGGCGCAGCAGGATTGCTTGAGACCGTGCTCTCACTGCACCTGCTGAAACAAGGACTGATTGTCGGCACACGCGGCTTCGACGAAATAGGCGTCTCAGGCAAAGTCAACATCTCGGCCGACACACGCACCACCGACCGCCGCACTTTGATAAAACTCATCTCAGGCTTTGGCGGTTGCAACGGTGCGGTGCTCTACAGCCCTAAGCCCAGCTGCGGCAATCAAGGGGCAATGCCTGCGGAACTCTGCACCACGCACTCCGTCAGCATCACTCCCGACAGCATCTCTCTCGACAATCAGCCACTCGACACCGAGGGCCAAGGCAAAGCCATGCTCACTGCCGCATACAAGAAGTTTATCGGTGACTATCCCAAGTTCTACAAGATGGACATCCTAAGCAAACTCGGATTCATAGCCTCAGAACTCCTCCTGCAAGCTGAAACCAGCGGCAAGCAAGCAGAGATTGGCGACAAGCAAGCCGAGACCAGCGGCGAGCGATTCACGCCCCGCGACAATCGCGCCGTAATCCTCTTCAACCGCTCATCGTCCATCTGCGCCGACCTCGACTACCAAAAGAGCATTGCCGACCCGACAGACTTCTTCCCGAGCCCATCGGTGTTTGTATATACCCTGCCCAACATCGTGACTGGCGAAATCGCCATCCGCAACAACTATCAGGGCGAGACCTCTTTCTACATCCTGCCATCAGCAGACCACGACCTAATGAACAACATAATCCGCGCCTCATTCCTCTGCCAGCAGACCACCAGCATGATTACCGGGTGGATAAATGCCGAC
>JAZUHM010000279.1:0-3352 GCA_045641725.1 Bacteroidaceae bacterium
ATTGGCCGCCCCGTGGTGGGATATCGCCAGCCCCGCATGTTTCCGGTGGATCTCAAGGAGCAGGGCCGCCAGGGCTATCTCTACAATGCCAGCCTTAACCCCGCCTTTATCCCCGGCCGCTACATGCATCTCACCACTCCGCGCACCTATTTCATGCAGGAGGGCGTGCTGCAGATTCCTGCGTCGGTGAGTCCTTGGCTGCGCATCCCGATGTTTTGGCTTGCGCTCCATAATTTCCCGCTTGGGCTCTATAAGCGCCTGTGCCGCCGCATCTTGCGCCACGACGGCTACTTCAATACCTATTTCCATCCCTGGGAGTTCTATCCGCTCGGCGAGCATCCCGAACTCAAGATGCCGTTTATAATCAAGAACCACGCCGGACAGCCAATGGTAGAGCGCCTGAGGGCTGTGATTCAGGACTTTAAGCAGCAGGGAGCGCCCTTTGCAACCTACGCAGAGTTCGCCCGACTGCATTTTAACAACGCATAATAATCATAAGGACATGATAAAACTTGGAATCGTCTCACCCTGCTATAATGAGCACGAGGTCTTGCATCACTCGGCGGCGCAACTTACCGCGCTGCTCGAGCAGTTGGAGGCCAAGGGCAAGATTTCGCCCGATAGTTTCGTGATGTACGTCAACGATGGCAGCACCGACAACACCTGGCAGATCATAGAACAGCTGCATAGCGAGAATAAACGCATCAACGGCTTGAATCTGGCTCACAATGTGGGCCACCAGAGCGCAATAATGGCCGGCATGATGACGGCCCGCGAGCTCTGCGACGGCGTGGTGACCATCGATTGCGACCTGCAGGACGATATCCGCGCCATAGAGCAGATGGTGGACCTCCATGCCGAGGGCAACGAGATTGTTTACGGCATCAAGGTAAACCGCCAGGCCGACTCCTTTGCCAAGAAGGCCTCGGCCCAGACTTTCTACAAGCTGCAGAGCGCCATGGGCGTGAAGGTAGTCTATAATCACGCCGACTTCAGATTTATGAGCCGCCGCGCGCTCGATGTGCTGGCCAACTATCCCGAGCGCAACCTGTATCTGCGCGGCATAATCCCCAATATCGGATTTAAGACCGCCACGGTGGACGATGTAATCACGGAGCGCACGGCCGGTACCTCCAAATATACGCTGGGCAAGATGCTTCGCCTCGCCTCTGACGGCATCACTTCGTTTTCGTCCAAGCCCATGGCTCTGGTGCTGGGCGCAGGATTTCTGATGCTTGCGGTGGCAGTGGCGATGGCGGTCTATGTAGTTGTGTCGCTGGCCATGGGCCATGTGGTGGCCGGTTGGGCGTCGCTGATGCTCAGCATGTGGTTTATCGGCGCTGTGATTACCATTGCCATAGGCATCATCGGCGCGTATGTGGCCAAGATTTATGTTGAGGTAAAGCAGCGCCCGCTTTATACCGTGGCCGACAAACTGATTCACTAAACACTCCTTTTTTATATTAAAGCGATGACCAACAAAAAGATTTTCTGGCTGCTGCTGGCCGTCAGCGCACTTACATTGATTCCCTTCCTTGGCTATGAATTCAACACCAAAGGCGAGCCGCGCGAGGCCATTGTGGCAATGACGATGCTCGACTCGGGCAATTGGATTCTGCCCTTGAACAACGGCGACGAGATGCCCTACAAACCTATGTTCTTCCACTGGCTGATAGCTGTGGTGAGTTTGTTTTGGGGCGAGGTCACGGAGTTCAGTTCGCGCATTCCCTCGGCGGTGGCGCTAGTGGCGCTGGTAGCCACGACCTTTGTCTTTTTTGCTCGCCGCGGACGTAGATTGCAGGCGCTCGTGGCGGCAGTGATAGTGCTCACCTGCATGGAGGTGCATCGCGCCGGCGGCAACTGCCGCGTCGATATGGTGCTCACGGCGTTGAGTGTGGGCGCGAGCTGCCTGCTGTATCGCTGGTGGGAGCGCGGCATGAAGCAGATGCCGTGGCTGGCCATAGTGCTGATGAGCGCCGGAGTGCTGACCAAGGGCCCCGTTGGAGCGCTGATTCCGTGTCTGGTGATGGGCGTTTTTATGCTCTTGAAGGGCGTAAAGTTCCTGCGGGCGCCGATATTGATGATGGCGGCCTGCCTCTTGTCGTGCGTAGTGCCGGCATTGTGGTATGTGGCAGCATATATGCAGGGCGGCGAGAAATTCCTCGACCTCGTGTATGAGGAAAACATCGGGCGCATGACCAATACCATGGGCTACGACTCGTGTGTAGAGCCATGGTGGTACCCCACGATGACAGTGGTCTATGGCATGGTGCCGTTTACGCTGCTGATACTGATGGGATTGCTGACAGAGTCGCGTCTGGGCAAGCGCTTGGGCAGTGCCTTCAGCCGCGAAGAGGGCCAAAATCGCTTTGTGTCGGTGTGCATGCGTTTCTACAGATGGATAACCGGCCTGAAAGACGTTAACCTCTACGCCCTCGTGGCCTGCGTGATAATCCTCGTATTCTACAGCATTCCGCAGAGCAAGCGCTCGGTATATCTGATGCCGATGTATCCGTTTCTGGCGTGGTTCATAGCCGCCTATGTGGTCAAGCTGGCCGAGCGCGGGCGCCGCGTGGTGCGAGTATATGGCCATTTCCTGGCCGGCGTGGCAGTACTGCTGTTGCTCGCATTTGCAGCCTTGAAACTCGGCCTCGTGCCCGACAGCATATTCCACGGCAAGCACGCCGCCGAGAACATAGCCATGCTTCACAATCTGGCAGAAATCGAGGGCCTGCTGCCCACATTCTGCATCGTGTTCACCACCATGACGGCAGTAATGTGGTGGGCATATTACTGCCGCCGCAACAAGCAGGTCACGGCCCAGGATGCGGGCTACGTCTTGCTGCTCACCATAGGCATCTACCTCTCCGTTGACGGTGCCTACAAGCCCGCCGCCCTCGAGGCCAAGAGCGTCAAGCCCATAGCAGCGGAGTTGCAGCTCAACGTACTGCAGCCCGAGACCGAGGGCGTGTATGAATATATCGAGGCCGGCGAGATGGCCAAGGGCGACCCAGTGCATTATTTTGAGCTGAACTTCTTCCTCCACAATCGCATCCAGAACTTTAAGCGTCAGCAGCCCGCCCACGGCTATCTGCTCATAGGCGAAGAAGACGCCGCCAAGCGCCTGCCCGAATTTCAGCAGCAGGGCTACGTCTTCAAGCAGCATTACGCCACCGACCGCCGCGTCAGCGGCCAGCCCCTCAGGGTGTATCATTTCACCCGCCTGACGCCCCAGTTCCCCGCCGCGTTAGAAGAATAGCCCGCCGCAGTGCCTATACCTTATATATATAGCGGACAGCTGGAAACGATACCAGCCAGCAACTCAGCTCGCATTTGAGCCGTCTGCTCCCCT
>JAZUHM010000280.1:0-2633 GCA_045641725.1 Bacteroidaceae bacterium
AGGCATGGCTGTCGCTCATTACGCTTACCAGCCATATGAATAGCTGGCTACCAATATTTTATGCCTACGGCATTAGTACGATTGCGTTGGTGTAGTTTGGTAAAATGTGTAGTCTGTATATAGTCAATTATTTGTCAACGCAGAGTTAGGCGGGGTCTTCGTCTTTGAGGGTCTTCCAGGTGAGGCCGTCTATCGGCTTTTGGTTTGGCCAGATGAGCGACAGCAGCAGCGATACTACTACCGACACTGCCATGCTGACGAAGCCGAACAGGAAGAAGTTGGCGTCGGTGAAGTAATTCATGTAGAACACAGCCAGTGTGCCGCAGAGGAAACCTATCAGGGCGCAGGCTGCATTTATGCGCTTGAAGAAGATACCCATGATGAAGAGACCGCCGATGGCGCCCGTGAGCAAACCGAGTATGGTGTTGAAATAGTCCAGCAGCGACTGGATGTCAACCATTGCCATCACTATGGCTATCAGCATGCCAATGACACCCGACACGATGCCCGTGTAGCGAGCCACGGAGAGGGTCTTCTTGTCGCTGGTCTGAGGCTTCCACTTCTTATACATATCCATGGTAAAGGCCGTAGAAATGGAGTTGATGTTGGACGAGATGGTGCTCATGGTGGCGGCAAACAAGGCCGCAATCAGCAATCCCGCGATGCCTGCCGGCAACTGGCTCATCATGAAGAATGGGAAGATGGCGTCGGTCTTGCTCATCGTGATATCCAGCGAGGCCGGGTGCGTCTTGTAGAAGGTGTAGAGGCCCGTGCCGATGGTATAGAAGATAATCGACACGACAATGCTAAGAATACCATTGGTAATGATGCTGCGCGATGCCGACTTCTCGCTCTTGGTGGTCATATAGCGCTGGATAACGGTTTGGTCGGAGGTGTAGGAGATGAGGTTGTTGGCCAGACCGCCCAGTATGATGACCCAGAATGTGGCCGAGCGGTAGTCAAACGACCAGTCGAAGAGGACGAATTTGTCATCCTGCATGGCAATATTAAAATACTCCGTGGCGCCGCCCTCGGTCTGGGTCACGAGATACACTGCGGCCAGCAAAGCACCGCCTACGAGTATGAATCCTTGCACCACGTCGCCCCAAACCACGGCTTCCATGCCACCCATGGTGCAGTAGGCGATGGTGATGACCGCCATCAGCACGATGCAGAGGAATATGTCGATGCCAGTGACGGCCGACATGGCCAGCGATGGCAGAAACAGCACGAGCGCCATGCGGGCTACCATAAACACGATAAACAAGGTGCTGGCCATGCAGCGCACGCCGTAGCTGAAGCGCTGTTCGAGGTAGGCGTAGGCCGTGCTCAGTTTAAGGCGGCGGAAGAATGGCAGGTAGTATTTTATTACGGGGAAGGCCACGATGAGAATCATGATCTGCATCGGGTAGTATTTCCAGTCGGTGGCGTATGCCTTGGCGGGGATAGACATGTAGGTGATGGCGCTGAGCATGGTGGCGAAGATGCTGATGCCCGCAGCCCACCAAGGTATGCGGCCGCCGCCGGTGAAGAAGTCGTTGGAGCTCTTTTCGCGCTTCATAAAGAAGTAGCCGAGGCCTACCATCGCTGCCAGATATGCTATGAGCACAATCCAGTTGAGCCAGCCGAAGTTGGCGTCGTAGCTCACCGAGGCCGAAGTCACGTCGGCGCTGCGCACGCCCGGTTTTGTCTCACCGCCGATGAGCAGCCACTGGTGTTTGCTGCCCGAGATATAGTCTATCAGGGCTGCACCGGCTCGGGCCAGTTGGGGAGCGCCCTCGGTCTCCGACCATGTGTTGGTGATGGTATTGTAGATGAGGATGGTGGTGCGGAACTGGTACCAGGCTGGCTCGTGGAGCATATAAGCGTGCTGCTCTTCGGCAAAGGTGGGGCCTTGAGCCTTGATGCGTGCCAGGGCCTGGTCGAAGATAGTCTTGTTGGTGCCGCCGATGCACACGATGAACGAGGTGCCCGAGTTGACACACGCCGCTCCCACCAGAGCAGAAGGCTTGCCGCCAGCCACTATGGGCGCTATGGTGCGCCAGGAGTTTGAGATGGGGTCGTAGCATAGGCCGTCGCTGCAGGTGGCCTCGGAGTTGTAGCCGCCAATGAGGTAGAACTGAGGGCCGAGGCTGCCATTCTGCACTGTAGCCACGGGCTGCAGGCGCTCTGTGCCGGGGAAGTCGGGCAGCTGCTCCCATGTGTTGCCGCCGGGATACTTGAGGCGGAAAGCATTGTTGCAGGGCGAGCCGTTGCTCTGTCCGCCAGCTACGAATATATAGCCGCCGCCATAAGCGCCAGCCATGTTGTCGAGGCCGATGGGGAGGGATGGAAGTGGCGTCTCTTCTATTTTGTTGGTGTTGGGGTAATAGTGGAGCAGGCTTGCCTCGGTCAGGCTTCGGCTGCCGTCGGTGCCGCCGATAATTACGAGGCCTGAGGGCACGGTGATGCTCACGCCATAAGCCGCACTCCGGCGTGCTTGGCCAACCTTGCTCCACAGGATGCTATCGCCGAGCTTGTAGGCATAGATGTCGTTGTAGAAACGCTTGCTGCCTCCTTCGGCTGCAGGTGTGTCGGGAAAATTGCAACCGCCGACCACGAGGGCATAGCCATTGCTCACGCCGGCAAACGAT
>JAZUHM010000281.1:0-14196 GCA_045641725.1 Bacteroidaceae bacterium
TCATCGTCGTCGTCATCGTCTGTGGTCTTCTTGAGTTTATCGGCCAGCATCTGCACGGGTTTTTCCACGTGCATGGCTTTGCGCAGCACGTCGATAGTCTTGCTGGTGATGTAAACAAAGTAGATTATCATGGTGATGGCGAGTGCGAGCACGATGCCAAATCCGCCGATGTACTGATTAAGAAATTCGCACACGTTGATACCGTGCTGGCCTCCGGGATGCATCATGTCGATGGCGCTTTGGGGCACTATAAATGCGAGCAGTGTAGAGCTCCAAATCATTAGAAATGCGCAGTTTATGAATTGCGGAGTAATCTTAAAGATGTGGGTCTTCATCAGCTTGAGGGCGAGCAGCACCATAAAGATAGGAATGAAGATGGCTGGGAAACCAAATCCCTTCCACATGAAGAAATCTACGGCTTTCAAGCCTAAAATGCCGCCGGTGTTGTGTATGTCTTTGTAGTCGAAGTCCTGTGCGTTGCGTATGGCGAGGAAACTTGGGCCGTCTTCCTCGTAGGTGAACATATATGATACGAACGACACAATCAGGAAGATTGCGCTGCACATCAGCACGAGGCCAATGATGAATCTCACGGTTTCGCCTTTCTTGATTTCGCTAAACCAGGTCTTGAATACGTTGGGTTGTTCGGCCTGTTGCTTCTTTCCTTTCTTTGATTTTTTGTTGGATGTCTTAGCTTTGGTGTTTTTTGCCATTGTTGGTATGAGTGTGGTATTGTGAGTGATATGAATAAAATTGGTTGCGTCAGGGTTGTGTCGGGGTGGGGGTTAGTCAAAAACTTTCTTCTTGAGTTCAAAGTTTTTGGTGAGGTATTTTTCCTTTACCATCGGGTCGTTGGCCAGTTCTTCGGGCAGTCCGTGGAACAGGATGCGTCCTTCAAACAGCAGGTAGGCGCGGTCGGTGATGGCGAGGGTCTCATCTACGTTGTGGTCCGTGATGAGGATGCCGATGTTGCGGTCTTTGAGTTTATAGACCACTCGCTGGATTTCTTCCACCGCGATAGGGTCAACGCCGGCAAATGGTTCGTCGAGCATGATAAACTTGGGGTCGATGGCCAGGCAGCGCGCAATCTCGGTGCGTCGGCGCTCGCCACCCGACAGGCGGTCGCCCATGTTCTTCCTCACCTTTTCGAGACTGAATTCATGTATCAGGCTCTCGAGCTTTTCCTTCTGGTAGGCTTTGGGGCGGCCGGTCATCTCGAGCACCGACTTGATGTTGTCTTCAACCGTCATCTTGCGAAACACCGACGCCTCCTGTGGCAGATAGCCGATGCCGTTGCGGGCACGCTTATAGACAGGAAACTTGGTGATGTCGAGGTCGTCGAGATAGATGTTGCCTCCGTTGGGCACAATCAGGCCGGTGGTCATATAGAACGACGTGGTCTTGCCCGCACCGTTGGGGCCGAGCAGACCTACAATCTCTCCTTGCTTCACGTTGAAGCTTACTTGGTTTACCACCGTGCGGCTGCCGTAGATTTTTACCAGGTTTTCCACCCTGAGCTGCATGTTGCCGGCCTTGTTTTCGTCGAGCGGTGCAGCAGCTGGGCTGCTTGTGTTCAGAGTGTCTGGTGTTATATTGTCAGGGTTCATATTAGTCTTGTGTGGTTAGTCTGATTGCAATTAGGGTGCAAAGGTAGTTCTTTTTGGTGGAAATAGCCCATAGCGAATGGCAAAAAATAGTTAATTTTCTACATTATTATAAATATATGCGTGCGTGCGCGAAATTTCTGCGGTCGGTCCGGGCGCATTTTGGCGCGCAATAATTTCCGTTTGTTGCGCTCTTTCTAAAATGAAGTGCGCGCTAAATTCTGTTCACAGCGCTGTGAACGAACGTTCATAGCGCTGTGACCAATCGTTCACAGCGGTGTGAACAAACGTTCACAGCGCTGTGATCAGACTTTATCTCGAATCTTGTGATTTTTGTTGCGCAATAAGGCTGAGTTTTTGCGCAGAAAAATTTGGGCGCTCGGGGGTAAAATGTCTTAAAAAACGCCCGTAGGGTTTAAAATTGTCGCAATTTGTTGTTCATTTGCCAAGAAATGACTAATTTTGCTCTTAAATTTAGTACAGCATGAAAAAGAATAATCCATTTAAAGGGCTGGGTGTGGCTTTGGTTACACCGTTTTGCCATGATGGTTCAGTGGATTTTGACTCGCTGCGCAAGCTGGTGGAATATCAGATTGCGAGCGGGATAGATTTTCTGTGTGTGCTTGGCACCACAGCCGAGACACCTTGTTTAACAGACGATGAGCGCACCCGCGTGAAAGACTGCGTGGTAGAGGTAGCAGCCGGTCGTGTGCCAATCTTGCTTGGATATGGCAGCAATTGTACCGCCGGACTGGTAGATTCGCTCACTCGCGGATTGGTAAATCTCGATGGAATTGACGGCCTGCTGGTTGTAACGCCTTATTATAATAAACCTACACAAGAAGGTTTGTATCAGCATTTTATGGCAGTGGCAAAAGCTGCGGGTGAGATGCCGATAGTGCTTTATAATGTGCCAGGTCGCTGCGGCGTAAACATGACCGCTGAGACTACTCTGCGTCTGGCTAGTGAGGCCACCAATGTGGTGGCCATCAAGGAGGCGTCGGGCAATTTAGAGCAGATACAGACTATTATCGACAATGCGCCCGAGGGCTTTGACCTGCTCAGCGGCGACGACGGTATCACCAACAAGTTGATAGGCATGGGAGCTGCTGGTGTAATCTCTGTAGTGGCCAACGCCGTGTGCGAGAAATTTGCTCGCATGGTGCATGCCTCAATCCAAGGCGACAAGGCCGTGGCCAATACCATTGACGATGCCCTGGCCGGTTTGTATAAACTGGCATTTGTGGACGGCAATCCAGCCGGCATCAAGGCCCTGCTTGCTGCCAAGGGCGAGATAGAGAACGTGTTGCGCCTGCCACTGGTGCCCGCCAGCCCAGAGACTTGCGAGGCCATCAAGGAATTTGCGTCGATCAACTAGAATCGCAAATAAATAATTGCGGGGTGTAATCCTGTTTTGTGTAATAAGGCGTGCGAACTGAATATTTCGGTCCGCACGCTACTTTTTTGTTTGAATAGATGCGTTTGTGGTGTTTGATGATGTAAAAAATCGCCCCTTTTAACCTATGCGAGTATTTTTTATACTTTTTTAAAAGTATGATAGTAAATTATTGTGTAATTTTGCATGTTGAATTATTAAATCCGTATTAAATAGACTATGGAACAGAACGTAGATATTCGCAGTTTAAATGAGCTGATTGAAAGCAAGTCCGCAGTAATCAGCAATATCCGCATGGGCATGAGCCAGGTAATCGTAGGCCAGTCTCATCTGGTGGATTCGCTTTTGGTTTGTCTGCTGAGCGACGGCCATATCCTGCTTGAGGGTGTGCCGGGTCTGGCCAAGACTTTGGCAATCAAGACCCTTGCCAGTGTGGTTGACGCCACCTATAAGCGTATTCAGTTTACCCCTGACCTTTTGCCGGCCGACGTGGTTGGTACAATGATTTACAGCCGCAAGTCAGAGGAGTATATGGTCAAGAAAGGCCCGGTTTTTGCCAATTTTGTGTTGGCCGACGAAATCAACCGCGCGCCAGCCAAAGTGCAGAGCGCATTGCTCGAAGCCATGCAGGAGCGCCAGGTCACCATTGGTAATGAAACCTTTGAGTTGCCAAAGCCTTTCCTTGTGCTCGCTACCCAGAACCCTATCGAGCAGGAGGGCACCTACCAGTTGCCAGAGGCTCAGGTTGACCGCTTTATGCTCAAGGTGATGATAGATTATCCCACTATCGAGGAGGAACGTCTGGTGGTTGACAATCATATCAAGGGCAAAAGCCAGGAGGTGAAGCCGTTGGTTGGCATTAAGGACATTCTTGACGCCCGCGAAGTTGTGAAGAACATTTATCTCAGCGAGGAAATCGAGAAATACATTACCGATTTGGTGTTTGCCACACGCTATCCGGAGCGCTATGGTATGGACGACCTCAAGCCAAATATCGGCTACGGTGCCTCGCCTCGCGCCAGCATCAATCTGGCTCTCGCTGCCCGTGCCTATGCATTCCTCAAGCACAGAGGATATGTTATTCCCGACGACGTGCGTGCCGTTGCCCACGACGTATTGCGCCACCGCATCGGTTTAACCTATGAGGCCGAAGCCAACAATGTGACTTCCGAGCAGATTATCTCGCATATAATTGAGAATGTCAAGGTATCTTAATCCCGCAACTCTAATCTTTGCACAGCATGGACGCTTCTGAACTTTTGAAAAAGGTTAGGCAGTTGGAAATCAAGACGCGCGTCTTGTCCAACAATGTCTTTGCCGGCGAGTATCACTCAGCCTTCAAGGGCCGAGGCATGCTTTTTTCGGAAGTGAGAGAATATCAGCCCGGCGACGACATTCGCGACATCGACTGGAACGTGACCGCCCGCTTTGGTCGCCCATATACCAAACTCTACGAGGAGGAGCGTGAGATGACAGCGCTGCTTTTGGTAGATGTGTCGGGCAGTCTGGACTACGGCGCATATAACGGCCCCGGGCGAGATATGATTACGGAGATAGCTGCTACCCTGGCGTTTTCGGCTATTCAGAATAACGACAAGATAGGCGTGATTTTCTACACCGACCGTGTGGAAAAGTTCATCCCGCCCCAAAAAGGCCGCAAGCATATCCTCTATATAATCAGGGAACTGCTTGAACTCAAGCCAGTAGGGCGCGGCACTAATCTCGGCAATGCCCTTGAATACCTTATTAATACGCAGAAGAAACGCTGTTCGGTGTTTATGCTCAGCGATTTTGTGGGCCCGGTAGATTTTACCAAGCCGCTGATGGTCGCTTCGCGCAAGCACGAATTGGCCGCCATACAGATATACGACCGTTTCATGGCCCAATTGCCCAATGTGGGCTTGCTCAAGGTGGCGGATTGCGAGAGCGGCGACACTGCCTACGTCGATTCTTCGTCGGCCAAGGTGCGCAAGGCTCATGCGCAGCACTGGCTTGAGCATGAGCAGGAGCTGCAGCGATTGTTCACCGCTCAGAAAGTGGATTATGTGAGCCTGACAACGGAAAATGATTATGTGGCAGCCTTGCTTAACCTCTTCCACAGACGAGGATAGCGGGCAGGGGAGAGCAAAGAGCGTATTGGAAACTGTCAATAACTTGCAAATAAGAATGAAAATCAGATATATCCTATTGATTCTGGCTGTTTGTTTTTGCGCCATGGGGGCTAAGGCCCAGATTACCGTGGTGCAGAAGATGGACACCAATCAAATCTATATTGGAGAGCAGGTTTTGCTGAAGATAAAGGTGACGGCTAGTGCCAACGACCTTGTGGTGATGCCGCGTCTGGCTAAGACCAACATCACTGAGGGCGTTGAGGTGCTGCCGCAATACACCGAGAAAGAAGAAGGTCTCGATGGCGGCCGCCGCAAAGCTATTACCGAAGCCTATAGAATCACTTCGTTTGACTCGGCCCTCTATCGCATCCCGCCTATTGAGGTGGAAGTCAATCATCAGGCGTATAAAAGCGCCGAAGGAATTGGTTTCAAGGTGATTAGTCCCGAGGTCGATACAGTGAATGTCAATAAATTCATGGCCCCGAAGGAGAATATCGACGTTGTCTATGAGTGGGAGGATTTGCGGACGCCGTTTATGCTTTGGGCGCTCGGCCTGGTGCTGATTCTGGTGGCAATCTACATGGCTGTGCAGATTCGCAACAACCACAGACTGCTGCCGCGCATCCGTCTTTTCCCGGAAACTCCGCCTCACAAGTGGGCCCTGAAGCAGATAAACATTCTTAACACCCGTAAGCCCGCCGCCCCAGAGGATGCCCACTTGTATTACTCCGAACTTACCGATATCATCAGGCTTTATATCGCCCGCCGCTATGGATTCAAGGCCACCGCGATGACGTCTGAGCAGATAATTGAGCGCCTAAGCGAAATAAACGACCCACGATTGCTGGGCGATTTGCGCGAGATGTTTAGCGCTGCGGATATGGTCAAGTATGCCGGCATGTCTTCGGCCATAAGCGAAAACGACCGCAACCTGCTGATAGCCATGGAGTACATCAACTCTACCAAGGACGTGCAGCAGGAGAATCAGAAGCCGCGCGTGGTGGAGCAAGAGCCCAAGGCCAAGCGCACTCGCAATACTCACCACCTCCTTGTGGCGCTTACCATTGTTGTGGGCGTGGCAGGAGCGGCGTTGCTCGTCTGGGCAGTGGCAATAATGTACAATTTATATTTCTAAACTCGCAAACAGATGATGGATTTCCTTAATCCCGCATGGTTTTTCCTGCTTTTGCTGCTGATACCGTATGGTGTCTGGTATTTTTTGTACAAGGAAAAGAAAGAACCCTCGATAAAAGTGCCTTCTACCGAGGCCTACAAGTCTGCGCCCAAGTCCTGGAGGCAGCGATTTATGTGGTTGCCGTTTGTGCTGCGCAGCCTTTGCTTCCTGATGATTGTGGTGGTGTTGGCTCGTCCGCAGAGCTCCAACTCTTGGAAGGACACAGAGACCGAAGGTATCGATATTATGCTGGCTATGGACGTTTCGACCAGTATGCTGGCCATGGATTTCAGACCAAATCGCGTAGAGGCCGCACGCAAGGTCGCTACCGAGTTTGTTTCGCGGCAGAAGAGCGATAATATTGGCCTCACCATCTTCGCAGGCGAGGCATTCACGCAGTGTCCGCTCACTACCGACCACAATTCGCTGCTGCAGATGTTTTCAAATATCAGTTGCGACATCGTCACCAACGAGATGCTGGAAGACGGCACCGCCATCGGCATGGGAATAGCCAATGCCGTGAGCCGCCTGAAGGACAGCAAGGCTAAGAGCAAGGTGATAATCCTTTTGACCGACGGCTCAAACAACATGGGCGACATTTCGCCGCTCACTGCAGCCGAGATGGCCGCGGCTTTTGGCATCCGCGTTTACACAATCGGCGTGGGCACCAACGGCACAGCCAAATATCCTTACCCCTTGCCCGGCGGCGGTGTGCAGTATATCAATATGCCTGTGGAAATCGACACGCAGATGCTGAGAGAAATCGCCTCAACTACCAACGGAAAGTTCTACAGAGCTACTAACAACAAGGAGTTGGAGCAGATCTACGAGGATATCTCCAAACTTGAGAAATCGCGCATCACGGTCACCAATTACAGCAAGCGCTATGAGGGATTCCAAATCTTTGCGCTGATAGCATTGGGCCTTTTGCTGCTGGAATTGCTCTTGAGCAACACAATATTAAAGAAAATTCCGTAAAGATATAACGATAATTTCCAACCGGAGTCAGTTATTCCATAAGAATGAATCGACATGTTTAGATTTGAAAGTCCTGAATATCTATATGTGCTCATCGCCATACCATGTTTTGTCCTGCTGTTTTGGATAAACAGGCTTGTGGCTCGAAAGCGTATGCTGAAGATGGGCCGTCCGCAGTATGTAAAGGCCATGACATCCGACGTTTCCAATGTCAGAGTCTGGGTTAAATTTGGTTTGCTCATGGGTGCTTTGAGCCTGCTCATACTTATGCTGGCCCGGCCTCAGATGGGCATGCGAATGAAGACCGACACGGCGAGCGGCATCGAAGTGGTCGTGGCAATGGACGTGTCAAACTCAATGAATGCCCAGGATGTTGAGCCTACCCGCCTGGAGAAGGCGAAGTATGTCCTCTCCTCGTTGTTCAAACGTCTCACCAACGACAGGGTGGCGCTGGTGGCCTTTGCGGGTAATGCCTTTTTGCAGATGCCGCTCTCGGCCGACAATGTGTCGGTAGATATGTTTATGGACCAGATGACCACCAACATGATTCCCACTCAGGGCACATCGATTGCCGAGGCGCTGTCAGTCTGCCAGAAGAGCTTTTCGGAGCAGGAACACGTGAGCCGCGCCATCGTGCTCATCACTGACGGCGAAGACCACGAGGGTGGGGTAGAAGAAATCCTCGCTGAACTGAAGGACCAGGGCGTCAAGGTCTATGTATTGGGCATTGGTTCGCCACAGGGTTCCCCGATTGTGGTGGGCAATGAGTATCTGCGCGACATTGATGGCAATGTGGTTGTCACAAAACTCAACGAGGAGATGTGTAAGTCAATCGCTGCCGAGGCCGACGGCACCTATATCCATATCGACAATTCCAATTCCGCACAGGAGCAGCTGGTGAGCGAGCTCAAGCAGTTGCAAAAGGCAAAACTCGACACGGCTGTCTATGAGGAATACAACGAGTTATTCCCATGGCTTGCGATTTTGGCGATTCTCCTGCTGATTGCCGAGGTGGTATTGTTGTCAAGGCGCAGCCATTATTTCGACAACTGGCATTTGTTTGCGGCATCGCCCAAGACCCGCAAGACCTTGCTCGTCGTTGCTATGATGTCGCTGGGTATGAGCGCCTTTGCGCAGTCGCCCACCAAGGTGCAGACCCACAAGGGCATCGTGTATTTCAACAAGAAACTCGACTCTCTCTCGGTTATCCACAACAAGCGCGCCATTGCCCTCGACAGCACCAATTACAAGGCCCATTATAACCTTGGCAACACCTATCTGCGCCAGGGCAAGGCCGAGATGGCTGTCAAGGAATACCAGGCAGCCGCACGTTTCACGCAGTCTAAGCTGGCCAGGGGCGCCATTTACCACAATATTGGCACTATCTATCAGGCCAACAGGCTCTATGACGAGGCCATCGAGGCCTATAAGGAGTCGCTGAGGGCCTATCCGCAGGACGACCGCACGCGCTACAATCTGGCCGAATGCCAGCGCTATCGCAAGAAGAACCCTAATCAAAATCCAGATAACCAGCAAAATCAGGACAACAAGCAGCAGCAACAACAGCAACAGCAGCAACAGCAAAATCAAGGCAATCAGCAGAATCAAAAGCAGAATCAGCAGAATCCGCCGCCCAAGATGGACAAGCAGAATGCCGAGCAGATCTTGCGAGCTGCCCAAATGAAGGAGCGCGAGATTAGGGACAAGGTTAATCGAAAGCCTGCCCGCCGCTCAAGCAAGGCCAAAAACTGGTAGTGCCTGCATGTTTTGTAATTAATATCACGTCATCTCACTTCTATGAAACGTACATTCTTAATAATATTGCTAATTGCCTGCACACTGGCAGCAAACGCCGCAATCAAGTTCACGGCCAAGGCTCCCGCGTCGGTGCAGGCGGGCGAGCAGTTTCGTGTGCAGTATCAGATTAACTCAGCCAATGTGAGCGGAATGCCACAGGTGGGCAGCTTTGGTGGACTTACGGTGCTTTATGGACCTGCAGTCTCTACCAGTTCCAGCGTGCAGATTATCAACGGCAACTATTCCCAAAACTCGTCAACCACCTACACCTACACCCTTGAGGCAAGCAAGGAAGGCACCTACACCTTGCCGGCCGCCACTGTGAGGGTGGATGGACATACCTACACCTCCAATTCCCTCAAAGTGACCGTGACCAAAGGCGCCGCGAGGTCCAGCAGCGCAGCATCGGCCAACCAGCCGTCGGGTGCGCCGCAGCAGGTGCCCGCCACCAAGGGAGCCAATCCTAAAGCATTCAACCCCAGCGATCTCTACATAGAAGTGTCGGCCAATAAGAGGGAAGTGTACGAACAGGAGCCCGTAGTTTTATCCTACAACGTCTATACAAATCTCATGTTGGAGCAAATGCAAGGCAAGATGCCCGACCTGAAAGGATTTGTGTCTAAAGAGGTGCCGATGCCCAGAGAAAAACAGCTCACCGTCACCCGCCACAACGGCCGCACATGCCAGACCGTGACCTGGAGCAAATATGTGATGTTTCCTCAGCAGAGCGGCAAACTGACTGTGCCGTCAATCGATTTTGAGGGCGTGGTGGCATACCCTAATCCCAACGTAGATCCGGTGGATGCCTTTTTCTTCGGCAGCACTGCGCTCACCAAGGTCAACCACACCATAAAGGCTCCTACGCTTGACATCACGGTGAAACCTTTGCCCGCCAAGCCAGCAGATTTCTCGGGAGCCGTGGGCCGCAATTTCGCCGTCAGTGCAGCCGTTGTCACCAAAAATCCGCGCGAAAACGAGATGCTCACTCTGCGTGTCAAGGTGTCGGGCGTGGGTAACATCGAATTGATAACTCCGCCCGCGGTGAAATTTCCTGCCGACTTTGAAACCTACGACCCTAAGCCTTCAGCCAAGACCGAAATCACAACCGAGGGCATGAGCGGCGAGCTGATAATAGACTATCTGGCCATCCCCAATCACCAGGGCTCGTTTACCATTCCGCCAGTGGAGCTTGTATATTTCTCGCCCACCGATGGCCAGTATCACACCATCAGCAGCGGTGCGCCAATCACGATACAAGTGGCCAAGGGCAATCCTAATTCCTACGCCGCCCGCCAGTTGCTAAAGGACAACGACATTCATCCAATCGACACCGACGAAATCTCGTCGGCTGACGGCGTTAATTTCTGGCTCAGCCTCGAATTCTGGTTGGCTATTGCCGGATTGGCAGTGCTGTTTGTAGTGGTGAATATTGTGCTCAGCACAATGGCGGCGCGCAACAGCGACCAGCGCGGCACTGCCCTCCGTAAGGCCAATGCCAAGGCCGTGGCCCGACTCAATAATGCCGAGAAACTGATGGCTGAGGGCAAGACCGCCGAGTTCTATGGCGAGACATTGAGCGCCCTGCGCCACTTTGTGGCCGACAAGACCGGTGTGGGCGTGGCCGAACTCTCGACCGACAAGATTGCCGACCTCTTTGCGCAATATGGCATTGAGGAACAAGGCACCCAGCGCCTGCAGTCAATCATATCCAACTGCGAGGCCCATATCTATGGCGCATCGTCGTCGGATGCCGCCGAGATGCAGGCTGTCTATCGCGAGGCCCTGTCGATTATAGCCCAGCTTAATCCATTGTTCAAGCGCAAGAAGAAGTAAAACCCGCAAACCTCCATTCGTCAAAATATGAAACACATTATTATATATATACTGCTGCTGGCCGCCACCATGACCAT
Organism: Bacteroidaceae bacterium; assembly: GCA_045641725.1. Classification (GTDB taxonomy): domain Bacteria; phylum Bacteroidota; class Bacteroidia; order Bacteroidales; family Bacteroidaceae; genus UBA6382. The sequence goes on from JAZUHM010000281.1 coordinate 10,971, forward strand.
GCAGGCCAAGACTACCAAGGCCGAGGCCGACACTCTGTATAACCGCCATCACTACGAGCAGGCCGAGCGCGCCTATGCCGAACTGCTGAAGGCCAATCCACAGAGCGCCCAGTTGCTCTACAATATGGGCAACTGCCACTACCGCCTCAAGAATATGGGCCGCGCGATACTCTACTACGAGCGTGCCGCCAAGATAAATCCGTCAGATGCCGACGTGCGCCACAATCTGGCTCTGGCCCGCGCCCAGACCGAAGACAAACTCTATTCGGCTGACGATCTGGACATCGTGTATTCGTTCAGCACCTTTGTGAACACTCTCAGTTCCGACGGCTGGGCCTGGGTGACGGTAGTGGCCATTGCCGTGCTGCTGGCCATGATAGTAGTTATGCGTTTCTCAGGTCGCCCGGTGATTAAGAAGATTGCGTTTGGCCTGATAATACTGATGGCTCTCCTGGTAGTGGCATCGAGCATCTTTGCCTACATCCAGCGCTCCAAGTACGACGACCACAGCGCAGTGATTGTGATGAAGACAACTAAACTGATGAGCACTCCCGACACCACAGCCACCGTAGTCACCACCCTCCACGAAGGCACCAAAGCCTATGTGAGCGACACCACCATCTCCGCCTGGACCGAGGTGTCGGTAGCCGACGGCCATAAAGGCTGGATTGCCAAGGAGGCTGTCGAGGACATATAAGCATCATTGTTCCGCCAAGTGCCGACGTTTAATCTGCACTCAGCATTCATACAATAGTAAACCGCAGAGAAGCGAGTCCGTTTGGGCTCGCTTCTCTGCGTGTTTACGGCCCCGAGTGGCGCTCTAACAAAATCTATTTGCGCTCTGATTTTTGCGTGCTTCGAGATAAATTCTGTTCACAGCGCTGTGAACGATCGTTCACAGCGCTATGAACAAACGTTCACAGCGGTGTGAACAAACGTTCACAGCGCTGTGAACCAAAATTAGCACGCACTTTGTGATTTTTAGGGCGAAGAAAACTGAATTTTGCTCGGAGAAAATTGCAGTCTGCACATTGATAATTGGGCGCTCGGTGTGATTTTTCTGAATATTGGGTGCGGATTTGGGGTTAAAGAATTTGTTGCAGTCATTGAGGGACAAATGTCGCTAATATTATAATAAGGTAGGGAGATTTGTGCACCAAATGCGGCTTTATGCTGTCAGTTTTATCTTTTTCGGGGTAATATGATTTGCCTGTCATCTTTTTTTTATAAATTTGCATGCAAAATACTAAAATTCGGAAACTATGTATAGAACTAAAACCTGTGGCGAGCTTCGCATCAGCGACGTTGGCCAGGAAGTGACCCTCGCGGGCTGGGTGCAGAAGACCCGCAAAATGGGCGGCATGACCTTTGTGGACATGCGCGACCGCTATGGTATTACCCAGATTGTGTTTAACGAAGAAGACAACAAGGACCTCTGCGACGAGGCAAACAAGCTGGGCCGCGAATTTGTGATCCAGGTGACTGGCAAGGTCAACGAGCGCTACAATAAGAACTCCAAGATTCCTACCGGCGACATCGAGATCATTGCCTCAAAGCTCAATGTGCTCAACAAGAGTCTCACTCCTCCTTTTACGATCGAGGAAAACTCTGACGGCGGCGACGATATTCGCATGAAGTATCGCTATCTTGACCTTCGCCGCAGCAATGTGCGCGCCAATCTCGAATTGCGCCACAAGTTCTGCCTCGCAGTGCGCAGCTTCCTCGACTCTAAGGATTTTCTTGAGATTGAGACTCCTGTGCTGGTGGGTTCTACACCTGAGGGCGCTCGCGACTTTATTGTGCCTTCGCGCATGAATCCAGGCCAGTTCTATGCTTTGCCACAGAGCCCTCAGACTCTGAAGCAGCTTCTTATGGTTGCGGGCATGGATCGCTATTTCCAGATTGTGAAGTGTTTCCGCGACGAAGACCTCCGTGCGGACCGCCAGCCTGAGTTTACGCAGATTGACTGCGAGATGAGCTATGTGGAGCAGGATGATATCATCAAGACTTTTGAAGAGATGACCAAGTATCTCTTTAAGGAGGTGCGCGGCGTTGACCTGGGCGACACTCCTTTCATCCGCATGCCTTGGCTCGAGGCTATGACCCGCTTTGGTAGCGATAAGCCCGATATGCGTTTTGGTATGGAGTTTGTAGAACTTATGGATGTGCTCAAGGGCACCGGCGAATTTGGCGTGTTTAACGAGGCAGAGTACATTGGCGGTATCTGCGCCAAGGGCTGCGCTTCCTATACTCGCAAACAGCTCGACGAACTTACCAATTTTGTTAAGAGCCCACAGATTGGCGCCAAGGGACTGGTGTATGCTCGTGTGCAGGAAGACGGCACTGTCAAGAGCAGTGTAGATAAGTTCTACACACCTGAGGTTCTCGCTAAGCTTGGTGAGAAAATGGGCGCCGAGGCAGGCGATTTGATCCTGATTATCAGCGGTCCTGACGCCATGAAGGCGCGCAAGCAGCTTTGCGAACTGCGTCTTGAGATGGGTAACCGACTTGGCTTGCGCGATAAGAATAAGTTTGCTTTGCTTTGGGTCGTTGACTTCCCAATGTTTGAGTGGAGCGACGAGGAGCAGCGCCTCATGGCAATGCACCATCCGTTTACCGCGCCCAAGCCATGCGATATTCCTAAGTTGGATACTGACCCTGCCAACGTTTTGGCCGATGCCTACGACATGGTTTGCAACGGCGTAGAAGTAGGTGGCGGCTCAATCCGTATTCACGACGCTGTGCTTCAGGCAAAGATATTCGAGGTGCTCGGCTTTACCCCCGAGAAAGCGCAGGAGCAGTTTGGCTTCCTGATGAATGCCTTCAAGTTTGGCGCGCCACCTCACGGCGGTCTGGCTTATGGCCTTGACCGTTTCGTAAGTCTTTTTGCGGGCTTGGATTCTATCCGCGACTGCATTGCCTTCCCGAAGAACAATTCTGGCCGCGACGTGATGCTCGATGCTCCATCGGTAGTTGACCAGGCGCAGCTCGATGAACTGAAACTGATTCTCGCCCCAATCGAGAAGTAAATTCCTGTGAACAAAGGTGTTTTGTAGGCATTTTGCTTGCCTAAACCCTATAAAAAAGTGCGTATCCCAGATTGGGACACGCACTTTTTGGGTTTATTAGCCCTTTGGAGGCTTTTGGGTGACGGATTGTCGGGGTTGCGGAAAAATATTGCGATGTTGCGTCACCAGAATTATGGTTTCTGTTCTGAAAGTCGGAT
>JAZUHM010000282.1:0-3244 GCA_045641725.1 Bacteroidaceae bacterium
AACGATTGTTCACAGCGCTGTGAACCAAAATTAGCACGAATCAAGAAAAAATAAAAGCGCATTCCACACAAATAATCACGCCACAAAACACACAATAACCCTGAGGAGGGGAGGTGGCTCGAAGAGCCAGAGGGGTACGGAGGCCCAATAAATACAAATGACTGAATAGCAACAAATTATACTATCGACCCCTCAGTCGCTACGCGACAGCTCCCCTCCCTAGGGGAGCAGACGGCTCAAATGCGAACTGAGTTGCTGGCTGACAGCTCAAAAGTAAGCCCCAATTCTGTAATGTCGATACAATGTCTTGAAGATTAATATGTTATGAAAAAATTGATAAGTTTTACCGGACACTAATAGTATTTTTTACCGGACAACTATAATTAAAACCCACCAGGCAATGGCACACAAAAATCCGTTTAGATACCCTTGCGATATCTAAACGGATTTTCTGTCAAGGTCTGGCCCTGCGGTGGTGGCGGGAGCTATCTGCTGTAGTCGCTGTCGAAGAAGCCGAGACCTTCGATAGAGGCTATCATGCGCTCCATGTAATCCCAAGTGGTGAACGACCAGTTGAATCCAAGGCGCATCAGCATCTGGGTAGTGAAGTCGTAGTTGCGGTCGTTGAAAGCGATGTGTTTGCCTCGTATGTTGACGGCATAGGCCAGCAGACTCTGCAGCAGCGATGCCTTGCGCGGGTCTTGGCCGGCCTCGGCCACGAGTGAATCAAACTCGGCCTGCTCTACGTCGGAGATGCTAAAGCCACAGCGACGCATGCATATAATAACGTCCGACATGGGCTCGTGATGATTGTTGATTGGCATAAAGACGGTAAACTGGCTGGAGGTCTGAGCGAGCAGGACTGTGGCGCGGGCAACCTCGTCGATAGGCGAAAACTCTGTCAGCGCAGAACTAATGCCATAAGGTATGGCGCCGAGGGTCTTGTAGATATTGAGGCGGTTCATAAATCCATTGCTGTGGAAATTAACCTGGAACTCGCCGTCGCTGCTGCGCGCTGCCAGGTTGCCATAGCGCATGACCTTGGCGTCGAGACCTCGTGTGGTAACTGCCTCAAGCACATTGCGCTCGGCCAGGAACTTAGAGTGGGTGTATTGTCCCGACAGGTTCTGGCCCATAAAGAGTCTGGCTTCAGTCAGGGTCTGCGCCTTTACTGGCGCGTCGCTCACCATACAGCCCTCTATGCTGTGGGTAGAGGTCTGAATGAGGCGGGCGCCGGTCTTGAGGCAGAAGTCGATACATGTATTGCAGCCGCCGATGTTGATATCCTCGATGTCGGTGCCGGCAGAAAAGTGCTTCACATTAGCTGCGCAGTTAAAAAGGGTGATATTGGTGTCGCCACCCAATTTTCCAGCGATGGAATCGAGGCAGCCGGGCTTGGTGATGTCGCCGTTGATTACAAAAATACGGCTGCCGAAAAGCTCGCTGTAGCTATTGTCGAAATAATAGAAAAGCTGCGTGCGCAGACGGTTCTCGGCCGACAGGCTGGCGTTGCCACGCACCACGCAGTAGATTACCTTCACATCGTCGCGCTCAATGAGCTCCCTGACTATATGTATGCCCAGATAGCCTGTTGCACCAGTCACGATGCAGGTGCCGAGTGAGCGCAGATTGTTCTTGACATCAGCCTCGGCAATCTTGCTTATCACATTCTGGCTCAGCTGATTGTCGATGGCAGTATAGTCGTAGTCTTGAATCTCCACATCAGCAGGGGCACCGACTGGCACAATGCCGTTGCCCGATGCTGCTGCAGTGGCAGGAGCAGAAGGCTCAGCGGCGGCAGGCGCATCTTCAGCGATAGCGCCGAGCAAACCAGCGATATCCCTTGGCGTAGGATATTCAAACACATCCTTATACACTACCTGGTAGCCCATCTTGGCGGCCTTCATCACCACTCGCATGGCCACGAGCGAGGTGCCGCCAATCTCAAAGAAATTGTCGGTGGCGCCCACCTTGTCGAGCTGCAGCACTTCGGCAAAGATATTGCAAAAATCCTGCTCGGTCTTGTTGGCGGCTGCCACAAACTCGGTCTGCGCGAGCGAAACAACAGGCTCAGGCAGTATCTTGATGTTGGTCTTGCCATTAGGCGTGAGCGGGAACTCGTCCATCTGCAAATAGGCAGTAGGAATCATGTAGTGGGTGAGAGTCTTTTTGAGCTCCGCCTTGAGCTGCTCGATGTCAATCTGCCGGTCAGCCACAAAATAAGCGCAGAGGTGGTCGCGGCCCTGCAGTTTCTTGATCATCACCACAGTATTCTTGATGCCCTCTACCTTGGCAATGGCACTCTCAACCTCGCCAAGCTCAATGCGCAAGCCGCGCAGCTTGACCTGATTGTCCTTGCGGCCAAGCACCATCACATTGCCGTCGGGCAGCCAGCGCGCATAGTCGCCCGAGTGATATAATTTACTATTTTGGGATTTACCATTTACTATCTCGTATGGATTAGTGGTGAAGCGAGCAGCGGTCTGCTCAGGCAGGTTGTTGTAGCCGCGAGCCACAGAAGCGCCGCCAATCAGCAGTTCTCCCACCACGCCCACAGGCAGCTCGTTACCGTCGTTGTCAACGATGTAGTTGGTGTAGTTGCAGCACGGTTTGCCGATATGAGGAATGTCGCCAGTGGTCAGTTCAGAGGCGTGGCTGTTGGCAATAGTCTCGGTAGGACCATAGCCATTGACGATGCGCACGCCATAGCCCTGCAGCTTGGTGAGCAGAGCCTTGCTGAGACCCTCGCCGCCCTGATAGGCCATGCGTATGTGCGCCTTGAATGCGGCCTCAAACTCTTCGCTCTCAAGCAACTGCATAAAGCGCGATGTGGTGGCCGTCATACAGCCGATATCGTACTTGTTAATAAGCTCGGCAAGGGCCATAGGGTCGTTGCACTGGTCGTCGCTGGCAAAGACAAGAGTCTTGCCCAGCATCAGTGGCGAGCCAGTCTCCCACACACTCATGTCAAACGAGATGGTGGTAATGCCCAGCGCCGCGTGGCACTCGCTGTTGAGCATAGATTGTATAAGATTGTCTGGGCAGTGGTAGTTGCACACACCTTTGTGCATCAGCTGCACACCCTTAGGCACACCCGTAGAGCCAGAGGTATAAATAAGGTAGGCCAAATCGTCAGGCTCAACATAGACATCGGGATTACTAGAAAAACTATACTCTCTAGAACAACCAGAACCACTAGCCTCACTCAGCAACTCCTCCACATCTACGCTGCGGCCAGGGAACT
>JAZUHM010000283.1:0-6431 GCA_045641725.1 Bacteroidaceae bacterium
CAATGGCATAGCCATTCTTCTTGAGCAAATCAACAACCTCGGCTAGCAAACGCTTGCTGTCAATAGCTTTATATTGTGGATCATTGTCAGGAAAATGATATCCAATGTCACGCAAACAAGCTGCACCGAGAAGTGCATCACAAATCGCATGAATCAAGACATCGGCATCGCTATGACCCAGCAAGCCAAAGTCTGCATCAAACTTAACGCCGCCAAGCCACAATTCACGGCCTGCCACTATCTGATGTACATCATATCCTAAACCTACTCTCATAAAAACAGGAATCTTAAATCGACAACGTTCTGCAAACTAATAGCGGCGACCGCGGCTAAACAAGTCGCGCAATCCGTCAAGATCAAATCCAAGAGTCACACGCAAGGTCTGGTCAAGCGGATTGCTTGACGCTGTTGAGATAACATAACCAGCATCGAGCGAAAAGACATTCATCTTGAAACCTGCTCCGACGGTGAAATATTTACGATTACCCTTGGTCTCTGCTTCGTTATGATAACCGGCACGCAAAGCGAACTTGTCATTATAAACATATTCCATACCTACAGACCACTGTATCTCGTCCAATTCTTCCTTAAAACCGCCAGGTGCATCACCAAAGCTCTTAAAGATTCCCTTTATCGAAGAAATGTTATAATAATTCTTCTCACGATAAACCTGATACTCGGCAGTATGGTCAAGGCCGTCGTCGGTCTTATAGCCAAGTTTCTTTGCGCATTGGGCATCTGTAGGATATGTAGGTACGAGCAGCTTGTTGGCGTCACCCATGAAAGAAATTCTATTGTACTCGTTGAGAGGGATTGTATAGTTAAAACCGAATCTCAGAGTGGTAGGGATAAAATACGAATAGTCATCGCCGTAGTTAATCTTGCTACCCACATTATACACGCCAAGGCCAAAACTAAGCTGACACTCACGACTACCAGCATTTACATAGGTTGTATAATATGTAGCGAGGTCAGCGGCAAAAGCTGAGCCGGGCTTTGAACCGTCGTCTTTATAATTGCCAGTAAGGTCAGAATAGATATAGCGGAAACCAACAGCTGCTGAGAAACTTTCGCTAAGCATACGACTATAAGCTACATCAACTGCCATTTCATAAGGGCGGATTGTCATACTGCGGTCGCTTGTGGTAACATCACCAAGAGAAAAATATCTGAGCGATCCACTGACTGCCTGATAATCACCGATGCGATAATAACCTGCCATGTATGCAAGGTCAATGTCGCTGACAATCTGGCGCAACCAAGGGGTATAGTTAAGCGCTACCCCACCCTTGGAAATACAGAATGGATATTTGGCAGGGTTCCATGCCTGCGAGTTTGCATCTGGTTCTGATGCCGCACCGATATCACCCATACCGCCAGCGCGGGCATCTGGCGCAATACTCTGGGATACTACAGCTGTTTGCACAGGATTAAACTTTTCCTTGATGTCCTGTGCAAAAGCATTGGCTGCTGCTACACATAATAATAATGTAAGAATGCTTATCTTTTTCATACGGAATAATATTTCTTTTAATTTAGTCATGCTTAATAATAACTCCAAATTCTGCGATTTATTGTCTATGAATAATCATTTTCTGCTTTTTTGTGGCTTTATTGCTACCATTGCAACTAATGCACACTTCGTACAGATAAAGTCCTGAGCGCAGAGCGGCGCCACTATTTGTTGTCAAATCCCAACTTATAGTGTGAGTGCCATTGGGAGAGATTGCGCTCTCTGTCTTCGTCCAGCACTTACGACCTAAAGCATCGTACACATTGATTGTAAACACGGTCTCAGCAGACGGACGGTCGTATGAAATAATAAAGGTTGTGCTAGTAGTTGCTGGATTCTTGGTCAAGGTCACAGAAGTGATTGAAGGTCTCAGACCGGACTCTACCACAAAATCAAGAGCACGGGAAGAAGAGTTATTTTTCACATCCCAAGCCCTGAACAGCAATCGATGTTTGCCATCTTCGAGATGTGGAATCATATAAGAAACGGTACCGCTCTTATAACTGCCAAAATCATTTACATAATATGGATTGAGTGTGTAAGTCTGGCTTTCCTTTCCGTCGATAATAAGTTCAAGATTATGACCGATGCCATTGCCGGTGATATTGATACCATCTGGATCTTCAAGTTTTGCATAGAAATACGGAGTGTCATTAACCTTGCCACCATTTGGGAAATCAGGGTCGTTGAGATATACAAACATCTTTGGTCCTTCTCCATCTGGTTTCAAATCTGGAGAGGTACCACCAATGGTAAATCGCATCTCGGTACCATTTGCCTCAATAGTCTTTTTGTCATTTACAGCATACAGCTTGAGCATTCCCTCTGCATTGGAATATTTAATATCCAGAGGCACTGGCAAATTTACTGTAAACTTGCCAGCGGTAACAACATCGTTACTCTCAAAAAGCATTCTGCTATGAGTATAGAATGTAAAAGGAGTAATGTCTTCGTTTTGGTTATTAAGACAAGTAATTGTGTCCTGACTATCATAAAGCGAGATGGCAACCTGACCTGCAAATTCATTGAGGTTTTGGCCGTTGGCATTCTCCAAATGGCCTGAAATACGCGCCATGCTTCCCGCAGTAAGATTTGGCCAATTGCCATTGTTAAGCGCTACACCATTAATGCTGTCTATCACAACTGTCTCTGTGGGCATGCTGAGGGTCATCGCAGGGTCTCCCATGATGGAATACTTCAGTTTATTGTCGCTGTAATCGCGATTTTTCATAATCTCGCCATCCACAGAGCTTACCAAGTTTATTTTTGCCAAACGAATAGCATCTCCAATAGTATTTCGTTTGCCAGTATTTCTGTCTTTGCCTAGCACATAATTCATAAAATAATTATTGATATAACTATTTTGGGTGCTATACACTGCTCTTGATGAACTTAGGAATGCAACTGCGCCACCGGCAGGATTTACAAGGCTTTCCACGCCTATATTCTCCTCTTGTCTGTCAAATGGGGTAATCTCACACGAGGCTACTACCCACATAGGAATCTTGGCGCTTGCAAAGGTCTTGAAATCTTCTGTCTTGAGCACCATTTCCTTTGAGATGCAATAAGGAGCACCATGTCCTGTGTAGTTCATGATGAGGGCTCCTTTGGCTATTGCGGTATTGATATCACGCACAGCACCGGGATATGTAAAACCTGTGGCAGTAGTGTTGCGCTTATACGAATCCCAATAGATTTTATTCACTTTAAGATTTGGATAATAAGCCTCCACGCGGGTTGCAGCGTCATCTGCTTCACGGACATGTTTGTTTTTGTCGCCATCGTCGGCAAGGAAATAGATTGAGTTTTTCCAACTGCCAGGATATGCATTTGACGCATAAGAAATTATCTTATCGACCAACACTCGTGCATCGGACTCTTTGGTTACAGGGAAACGACCTATTCCCAAATCAACCTTTTCATAACGCAGGTTTGCTCCTTCGCCATCGTCAAGCATGCCAAAGTAATCCTCGTTGACATAACAGGTCACCTCGCTCACCGACGGTTCACTTTCATAGCACAGCAGGTAGTCTTTGAGATTAGCTTTGCTGCATGCAGGCGTCACGCCTCGATTGTCCCAAAGGCAGCCGCCAAATAGCAAAAGATATTTCGGGAGATCATCTCCTGTGTTTCTATCGTAAAGCATTTTGAGGTATCTGCGATAAGCACCCGCATCGGGGGTTCCAGAAGAAAATTCATTGTAGAGGGCATCGGCCTTCACAACCTTTATACGCAATGAATCTTTGCTGACATGAAAATCGGCCAGCCTCTTGGCTTGCTCAAGCAATTTGCCACTCTCGGGTACAATTATCACCATATCAAACACAGAATCGGCATGCAAGTCCTGATTGGCGATAGCACCTACTTTTTCTGGAGTCGGATAGGTTGCTGTCACATCAACGGCCACATAGCGAAGCGACGGATTGGCCACATCGAGCGACAAACTGTTCGCATTCAAAGTTCCTGCGACCTTGGCTGTAGGATTGCCCGGATAACCTATGCGCCATACTTCAGTGTTGGCATTAGCGCCCTGCAGAACAAAGGTTGACGGCAAGCTGCTGTAGTGGCTAAACACCAGGTGATTGCCATTAAGCTTCAGTTTGCGACGATAGCAGACGCGTATATAGTCAAGTCGGGCATTTCTGCCAGTGGTTGTATTGATATTAAGCACATTGCTGTTCAACAAGGTTTTCGTTTCAAAAAACTTGGTCGCTGTCGTGGCCTTGTCGTACTCAGAAGTCATCGCTCCGAGTGTGATAGTGCCAAGGCTCGTACTTCCAAGCATCACCTTCGCTGTGGTTACCGAGGTAGATGACGCAGAAAAAGCCACACAAATCTCGCTCGTATATGAATTGTCGGCATCTGGAGTGTTAATAGTATAATTCTGGGAATTTCCGTTTGCGTAATTATAACTGTCAAAGAAAGTGCGACCACCTGTGTACCAACTGAAGGCATCGTTTTCAATCACAGCGTGCTCCGGATATGTGGTAATCGTCTGGTTAGTAGCCGAGGGCGCTGCCAGTTGCGCCATTGTCAGCGGCGCATCACCCTCAGTGATAAAATAATACGAGTATTTTGAATAAGGGTTATTGGTATGCGTGGCAGCACAGACTCCAAAGGGGTCGTTCTGCGAGCTCAACTGCCAGTTCGACCAGCGCACCGTGCCGTCGGCAAAGAACAACAGGGCATCGCCTCTGCGATAAAGGGGAATCTCCTCCAGGTCGTCGTAATCATTGTTGGTATAGGTACCATAGTTAATAATATGGTTCTGCACCCTACCGCCATAGCCATACACCTTCACACGGCTCATATTGCTAAAGCCCAACGAAGCCAGATAGGACTTCGAAAGCTGATACACGCCCTCGTCCTTGACCCTGATCTTCACCCAGCGGCCATTGGCCAGCACAGAATGCTTCTTATAGCGTTGGCCAGCAACCTCTTCGGCCGAGACATAACCGTTAGACCTCGCCATCGTACCAGCCGCCCGCCTCGGCGTGACGACTATCTTGCAACTCGTCAGTTTAAGATATTTGCCATTGCGCTTTACCACAGGATATACAACAACATCCAGCAAGCCGCGCTTCTGGCTGATACCCAGGCGGGCAGTGACACGCACATCCTCTGTCACTTCGGCCCCTATTCTGCTCAGCGCCTCAGCCTCAGACCGCGACGCCTGCACAAACTCGGGGTACTCTATACCAACATCGTAGCTTTCTGTAAAATCATAGCCCAAGTCTATCGTCTTGCAAAACTCGGGCAACTCATCGTCTATCACCACGCCCGACCAATCTATATTCGTAAACTCCGATTGCGCCGACACCGTCAGCACACATACCCACGACAGCAATATTGCCACAACTGCCGTCCGTATCTTGAATTGCACCATATTACAATTCATAAATATCATGGTTTTTTAAACCTATTTCACATTAAACTCAGTCAGTCTCTCACCGCCAAGCCAAGCCTCGATGTGGTCATTCACATTCACCACCACTCCGTCGCTCGGCTGACATATCAAAAGCATGTCGCCCTGACGAAGGGTGAATACTTGCGACAAAGACTCTATCAAACGGCAGACCACCCCGCGCCAATCTTCTATCACCACGCGGCCTGCCACGGCATCATTCACAGAAAAAGAAGCCTCGATATTGCGCTCTGTCGCATCAGCAGGGACAGAAACCCACTTGCCCATACACACCGACGCATCGAAACTCTTGGCATACTCCCACGGCCTGCCGTCAGCACGCAATTTCCGCAGCACATCCTCTGCCGTAAACTCAATGGCAACACCCAGGGCGTCGAAATACCTGTCGGCAAAACGAGCAGCAATACACTTGCCCAGCCTACACATGCGAACCGCCACACAAACCCGCGCACTACACTCGTTGGTGAAGTCCGGAATAAAGAACGGCTTACCATTGGTCAACAGGGCAGAGTCTGCCTTCAACCAAATACCCGGCACACAGTCAATATCAAACGCCTTCGCATTCAAACCATTGCCCGACAAAGAACAATCCGCTACAATAATCTTCATTATTTAATTTATATGTGATGGCAAAGTTAGTAAAAATCTATAACTAATCAACCAAAATACGCAAAAATAATTATCTTTCATAGAAAACAGAAGAATATGGAGGGGATGGGCAAATGTTTTGCACAAAATATTTAATAAGGATAATAATTCAATTTATGGCCTTGTGGAAGGAAATAGGTTCGATTAAATTTTGTGTCACCGCCCGGTGACTTTCGGGTCATCGCCCGGTGACATTAAAGTCATCGGGCGGTGACATAAAATCATTGCGCACAAAAATAACATCACAACGCAGATTTCGAAATTAATGTCGTCATAAGAAAGCTGCATCAAGGTAATAAAAATCATAAGCAACATATTTATGTTTTACAAACAAATATCTTATTG
>JAZUHM010000284.1:0-3609 GCA_045641725.1 Bacteroidaceae bacterium
CGATTGTTCACAGCGCTATGAACGATTGTTCACAGCGCTGTGAACGGAATTTAAGTCGCAACTAGATTTTTTAAGAGCGCAGAAAAATTTTGCAAGAGCGCACAACAATCTGATTAACAGGCACTTTGCTTTGAAACGCAAGAAAGGCAAATACCACTGCTCGAAACAGTGATATTTGCCTTCTTATGGAAAATTCGGTGGGTTTTATACCCAAAAAGCCCTGTGGCTACAAATCGTGGTGCAGGAGGCGGTACTGGGCCATCTCCTCATACTTGGTGCCGGGGCGGCCATAGTTGGCGTAGGGATAGATGCTGATGCCGCCGCGCGGAGTGAAGATGCCGGTCACCTCGATGTACTTAGGATCCATCAGGCGGATGAGGTCTTTCATAATCTTGTTGACACAGTCCTCGTGAAAGTCGCCGTGGTTGCGGAAACTAAAGAGATAAAGTTTCAAGCTCTTACTCTCAACCATCTTGATATCAGGCAGATACGATATGCGTATCTCTGCAAAGTCAGGCTGGCCGGTGATGGGGCACAGCGATGTAAACTCGGGGCAGTTGAAGCGCACCCAATAGTCGTTCTCAGGGTGCTTGTTGTCAAACGCCTCGAGCACCTCGGGGGCATAGTCGCTCTTGTATTCAGTCTTGGCGCCGAGCGCCTTGAGTCCTTCTTGTGTTCGGGTCATAAGTCGTGTTGTTTAGGGTTTGTATGTCGGTATAACTAATTGGTTTTCTGCGCTTTGATTGCGAGATATTGCTCCAGGCCCTCGCGGCGCAGCTTGCACGCCGGACAATGGCCGCAGCCGTCGCCCTTGACGCCGTTGTAGCAGGTCAGCGTCTCGTTGCGTATCAGGTCGAGCACACCCAGTTCGTCAGCCAGCGCCCAGGTCTCGCATTTATTTATCCACATCAGCGGAGTATGTATCACAAACTGCTCGTCCATAGCGAGGTTCAGGGTCACATTGAGGCTCTTGATAAACGCGTCGCGGCAGTCAGGGTAGCCGCTGAAGTCAGTCTGGCTCACGCCGGTGACCATGTGGTTGATGCCGCGCTCACGGGCGTAAACGGCAGCCACACCCAGAAAAAACATATTCCTGCCCGGCACAAAAGTGTTGGGAAATCCTCCCTCGGGCTTCTCCTGATCCATCTCGATAGTGGTGTCGGTCAGCGAATTGCGGCCAAGCTTTGAGATAAAGCTCACGTCCATCATATCCCAGTGCACACCAGCCCGCTCGGCAATCTGGCGGGCAATCTCTACCTCCTGCACATGCTTCTGGCCATAGGTAAAGGTGAGCGCATACACCTCCTTAAACTGCTTTTTGGCCCAGTAGAGACAAGTGGTAGAATCCTGTCCGCCACTAAACACTACCAGCACCTTCTGTTTGTTAACTTCTTGCATCATAATATACTTTTAGACTGCAAAATTACGCACATTCTTTGAAACTCTAGGCTCTTGAGCAAACAAAATCGCCTTATACCTTATTTAATTAATAGAAAATTCGTAATTTTGCGCCCAAATTAACAACAAAAGACAATTATGAACAGATTAGAACTCAGCGAACAAGAAATAGGCAGACGCGAAAGTCTGCAAGAATTGCGCAATATGGGCATCGAGCCATACCCCGCAGCAGAATTCCCTGTCGATGCGTGGAGCGATGATATCCGCGAACAGTTTACAGACCTGCCAGTAATCGGCAAAGACGAAGAAGGCAACGATGTAAGAGAAACCCCAACCCCAGAGAACTCACGCTGCGTGAGCGTGGCAGGCCGACTTATGGGCCGCCGAATCATGGGAAAGGCAGGTTTTGCAGAACTGCAGGACTCAAAAGGCCGAATCCAGGTGTATGTAAAGCGCGACGACATCTGCCCCGCAGACAACACCGACCTCTACAATAAGGTTTTCAAGAAATTACTTGACATCGGCGATTTCGTAGGTGTAAAAGGCTACGTTTTCCGCACCAAGACAGGCGAGATAAGCGTCCACGCACAAGAGCTCACCTTGCTCTCAAAGTCGCTCAAGCCGCTGCCAATCGTTAAGACCGACGCAGAAGGCAATGTTTACGATAAATTTGACGACCCTGAGTTACGCTATCGCCAGCGCTATGTAGATCTGGTGGTAAACGACGGCGTAAAGGAAACCTTCCTCAAGCGCGCCACCATCATCCGCACCATGAGAAGCATTCTCGACGGTGCCGGCTACACTGAGGTAGATACCCCGATTTTGCAGAACATTGCCGGCGGCGCCAGCGCCCGCCCGTTCATCACCCACTTCAACGCCCTCAATCAAGATATGTATATGCGCATCGCCACCGAGCTCTACCTCAAGCGCCTCATCGTGGGCGGCTTTGAAGGCGTATATGAGATGGGCAAGAATTTCCGCAACGAGGGTATGGACAAGACCCACAACCCTGAGTTTACCTGCATGGAGCTCTATGTTTCTTACAAGGACCTCAACTGGGGTATGACCTTCACTGAAAAGATGCTCGAGCAGATTTGCATCGCAGTAAACGGCAAGCCAGAAGTCGAAATCGACGGCAAAATCGTCTCTTTCAAGGCTCCTTTCCGCCGCCTGCCTATTCTCGACGCCATCAAGGAAGAAACTGGCTACGACCTCTACCCTATGAGCGAAGACGAGATTCGCGAGACAGCAAAGAAGCTTGGCATCGAAGTTGACGAGACCATGGGCAAGGGCAAGCTGATAGACGAAATCTTCGGCGAGACCTGCGAGGGCGACTTCATCCAGCCTACTTTCATTTGCGACTATCCTGTGGAGATGTCTCCGCTGACAAAAATGCACCGCTCCAAGCCAGGTTTGACAGAGCGCTTCGAACTTATGGTTAACGGCAAGGAACTGGCCAACGCCTACTCAGAGCTCAACGACCCAATCGACCAGGAACAGCGCTTCGTCGATCAAATGAAACTTGCCGACAAGGGCGACGACGAAGCAATGATCATCGATCAGGACTTCTTGCGCGCACTTCAGTACGGAATGCCTCCAACCAGCGGTATCGGCATCGGTATCGACCGACTTGTTATGCTCATGACAGGCCAGACAACAATACAGGAAGTTCTGTTCTTCCCACAGATGAAGCCCGAAAAGAAAGCTCCGAAGGACGCTGTAGCCAAATACACAGAGCTCGGCATTCCAGAGGATCTCGTTCCTGTAATCCAGAAAGCCGGATACAATCTTGTTAATGACATGGCAGGAGTAAACCCTCAGAAGATGCAACAGCAAATTGGTGAGGTCATAAAGAAATTCAAGTTGGAAATCGAAAAGCCGAAGGTTGACACCATTGGCGAGTGGATTGCCAAGATTCAGTAACCAAAACAACAATAGTATTGGGTAGTTGTGGAAAAATAGCCATAATGGGAGGCGGTAGCTGGGCAACAGCTATTGCAAAGATTGTGCTGCAACGCGAAGAGAATATCCTATGGTATATCCGTCGCGACGACCGCATTGAGGAATTCAAGCGTCTCGGGCACAATCCAGCCTACCTTACAAGCGTTCATTTCGACACGGAGAAAATCGAGTTCTCGTCAGACATCAACTATGTAGCCAACCAAGCCGACACCCTGATATTTGTAACTCCTTCACCATATGTGAAGAACC
>JAZUHM010000285.1:0-1703 GCA_045641725.1 Bacteroidaceae bacterium
ACTCAGGTCCTGCATAGCCCGAAGTAAGGAAGGGATTTGTCAGCATACCAAAAACATAATTTATGAAACATAAAACATGAAATCGCTGACAAAGGTAATGATTTATTTTAAATTGCGCCATAAATATGCGCCTAAATATTGTGATCGCCTGCGAATTTGGGAATAGAAAACTGCGGAAGTTTCTACTCCAGAATCGGCTCTATCACTCTGCGGAAGTTTCTACTCCAGAATCGGCTTTATCACTCTGCGGAATGTTGGGCACTGTGTCAGTCCGCGGCCGAGCAGATAGAGCAGGAAACTGATCCACAAGCCGTCGTTGCCCAGCAGCGGGAACAGAATTGCGTAGGCAATAAAGAAAACAGCGGTGCCTACGGCCATCGACAACAGCAGGTGGCGAGTGGCTGTAGCGCCGATAAACACGCCGTCCCACACAAACGACAGCAATCCGCAGATGGGTATCAAAACCAGCCAGCACAGATACCTTTGGGCCACAAGCAGCACCTTGTCCTGGTCGCTGAGCATCGACAGCATCATGTCGCCAAAAGCAATATAGACAACGGTAAAGATGCCCACGATAAGCAGGCCCCACGCAAAGACTCTTTTCACGACAACCACAAAGCTCTCCACATCGCGAGCGCCCCAATATCTGCCGCAGAGGGCCTCGCCTGCATTGGCAAAACCGTCAAAGAAGAACGAGAACAGATAAAACATCTGAAACAGCATTGTGTTGGCAGCCAATATGTCCGGGCCTTGATTAGAGCCTGCGGTGGTAAACCATGTGGTCACAGCCAGCAGAAAAATCATGCGGAGAAATATATCGCGGTTGACTTTAAAGAATCTCACCAGTTCGCTATGCCGCAACACCTCGCTCCACGGTGAGCGCACGAGGTACTTGCGATATTTTGCCACACCCAGCACCACGGCCAGCGCCAATGCCACATACAGCGCGCAAACCGTGCCGAGAGCGATGCCAACCACCTTGAGGTCAAGCACATAGGCAAAGAACAGACTTAGCGGGATATTCACAGCGTTCTGCACGATAGCTATCACCATGGGAATGCGCGAATTCTGCATGCCGATAAACCAACCGGAGAGTGCGTAGAGCAACTGCACAGCCACAGCGCCGTAGATACACACATAGAAATACTCCGAGGCCAGCGCAGCCACGGCCTCATCTGGCTTAACGAGCCACAGGCAGACCTTAAGCAATGGCCATTGCAGGGCGATAAGCAGCAATCCGATGACTATCGCTATCAAGCCCGACCTGTAGAGGATATTGGTAATCTCGCCCTCCTTGCCGGCGCCCAGAGCCTGAGCCGTCAAACCGCTGGTGCCCCAACGCAGGAAACAGAAAATCCAATACATAATATTAAACATCAGGCCGCCGATGGCAATGGCACCAATATAATATTCGTTGCCCAAATGGCCCGCTATGCTCGTATCAACCAGGCCGAGCAACGGCACTGTAATGTTAGACACAATGGCCGGCAGGGCAATCCTGAGTATATCGCGGTTTGTGGAATTAAGTTTCATCTTTACACAGTTTGGCGCAAAGATAGCGAAAAAAAAGCAAAGCACCACCATACCTGCCCATAAGAACAACAATATAAGGTTAAATATATGCAACATCAGCCTTCAAAAGCCCGTTTTGATTTTGTGTCACCGCCCGATGACTTTAATGTCACCGGGCGATGACGTCAAAG
>JAZUHM010000286.1:0-3320 GCA_045641725.1 Bacteroidaceae bacterium
GAGAATTTCACAGGGGATTTACCTTTATCCTATGCGTAACCGTTTTGGCATATTGAAACCAAGCATCGATGACATTGCTATTGCCATTGCTCAGAAAGACAAGGCTCGTATTATTCCTTCCGGACTTACAGCCTTGAATAAACTTGGGCTTTCTACTCAGGTGACGATGAATGCTGTTTATCTCACAGATGCCACTGCAAGGGAAATAAAGATTGGCAACAGAAGCATCGTTTTCAAACGTAGCGCACCAAGAAATTTTGCCTACGAGACGGATGTCTTCCCTCTTGTGGTTGGTGCCATGAAGGAGATTGGCGAAGCTAATGTTACAGATGAGCACCTTATTATAATAAAAGAGGCAATAGATAAATGTGAAGACAAGGAGACAATAAAGCACGATTACAATATCGCTCCTGGTTGGATAAGAAAAAAACTTAGCTTATGACACCTTGGACAAAACTTTCCATAGAGGAACGTTTGACAATCCTCACCAACATAGCTGACGAGAAAGGCATAGTCGAGAATGCAATTGAAAAGGATTATTGGGTCAGCATGGTGTTGAGGAGTATTTTCTCTTTACCATATGCTGACGCATTGGTGTTCAAAGGCGGTACAAGTTTGAGCAAGGGTTGGAATCTAATAGAACGCTTTTCTGAAGACATTGACCTTGCCATTGACCGTAAGTTCCTTGGCTTTGGCGAGGAACTGAACAAATCTCAGCGTACAAAATTACGCAAAGAATCCAAGAAGTTCATCTGCGACACTCTTGTTACAGACATAGAAATGAAATTGTCTGAGTATGGAATAGCCGATGACTGCAAGGTCGTTGTACCCGAAACGCCTGTCAGCGACCTTGATCCGGTGGTATTGTTTGTAGAATATGACACCATTCTCACCCAAAAGGTCAACTATATACCTGAGCGAGTAAAGATTGAAATTAGCTGTCGCTCATTGATAGAGCCTTTTGAGAAGGTCGCAATGCGCTCGATGATAGAAGATGCATACCCAGAAGAAGATTTTGCATTGTCAACTATAGATGTGCCTACAGTACTTCCTGGCAGGACGTTCTTGGAAAAGATATTCTTGCTACACGAAGAGTTTACGAGACCAAATGGTTGCTCACGAATTGACAGACTTACTCGCCACATGTATGATATTGTGAAGATGATGGATAAGCCGTTTGCAACTGATGCGATTAACAATGCTGCAATGTACAATGAAATTGTCGCACATCGTAAAGCCTTCACTGCATGGGCAGGGTTGGATTATGCAACGCATAGCCCTCAAACAATTACCTTTGTTCCTCCTATGGAGGTAGATGCTGTTCTCCGCAATGATTATGAGCAGATGAAGTATGGTTTTATCTACAAAGATGCACCAACGTATGAGTATTTGATTGACCATCTAAAGACTCTGCTACTAACATTCAGACAGTTGGATTGGAAATAATTGGCACAATTTATATTTATGGAATTCAGACCTATACCTTGCCACGAATCGTTACGCCCCTTTATTCGCAACTACTGGATGCTAAGGGCTCAGTGGAAAAATACTGGGGATGTTTGAAATAATTTAATCAAAACATAAGATCAAAAAGTTTGTCACAGACTTGCGCCTTTCGGCTACTGCTGTGGGCGGGGCTACCTTTATAAAAGTAACTCTTAACAGTCAACCCCACCCGCAGCAGTAGTGGTGCCAAGCACCACCGCAAGTCTGCACCAAAAGAAAAAGTGGCTACGCCAAAAAAGTCTTCGACATCAAAAAATGTCTCAACCGAGAATTAGTACCTTTTGTAGCTTGGCTCTTTTATGTCGTCCCAGCTATCGCCGACTAACGACAGAGCACCGACGGAGACAAGAATTTATGATAATTTTCGGGTTATTTATGATAATTCGTGTTTAAAAAAACAAGCGCCACAGGCGCACCGCATGCCTTGTTTGGTGTTCGGCGCGGGACGCGCCAAGCTACGAAAGGCACCATGCGAGACATTGGTATCGTCCGTTAACTTCCTTTTAACTTCCCTTTAACTCCCCCTTAACTCCTTTAATTTTTTTGATTGGCGAAGCCCTTTTTCTTCCCGTAGGGACTTTTTCTTCCGCTTTTCTGGGATGTTATTTGCTAAGGTCGAGCAGGATGACCTTGATGTAGTCTTTGAGGGTGTAGAGGGAGTTGCCTGCGCCGGCTTGGGAGTCGTTGATGAGCAGGAGTGTCTGGCGGCCGTCTTGCAGCATGGGGCCGAGGCACATACCTTCGTAGTTGGCATAGTTGAGGCTCCCAATCTTGATGTTGGTGTGGAATGATGCCACAAGTTTCTTCGAAAGGAAAGCCTCGCTTGGCAAGGTCGCCATGTCGCAGGCCTTGGCGATGGTGTTGTCTGCGGTAGGATTGACTGCGTAAATCTTGACATTGCATCTGCCGCCGAGGTATTTTGGCGGGATGGAGAGTTCGCGCTCCAAAATGAGCAATCTGCCGTCGGGTAGGGCAGTCATGGCAGAGATGCCGTGGGTATAGTATTTCACATCAGCCTTGAGCTGAGGCTTGTCTAGCAGATAGGCGTATTCTGCCACGGGCATCAGTTCCTTGTTGAAACTGACAATACGCATTGGTTGTGCGCCGTTGAGGGTGGAGTCTGCAAGAAGCGAGTTCTCGGTGGTGAGCCAAAAAGTCTGTTGTTGTGCGTGGTAAGTTAGTGGCTCGAAGCCCCCATTGAATTGCTGCATCTTGCGTGAGAGGTGGGCGGGTATGTTCAGGCGGCGGCCAGTGGCATTGCCGCTGAGGTCGTATTCTGCCACTTGCGCATTAGCCTCGGAGGTGATAAACACGGTGTTAGTGTGAGGCACATAGGCAATGTCTTCGCAGTCAGCCCATCGTCTCGCCTGGGCTTCTTCGGCGGTCTTGGCTGGCGCAGCCATGAACTCGCCCGGTTCTACGCTTTTGATTTTGCCAGTGGCGTCGTCTATATATATATTAATAAGGTAGAAGCCGTCGAGCGGGCTTTTGTCGTCAACCAAAGCATAGCGGTTGTCTCCCAACCAGGTGATTCCGCTATAGTTGGCGGGCTTCACATGCCAATCGGCGAGGTTTTGCTGTGGTAATAGCTTAGCTTGTTGACCAAGCGCGATGGTGGCGGTTAAAAGCAAAAGGCATAGCGTATGTGTTATTCGAAGGCTTTTCATCTTGATTATTTTACTTGGATAGTGAAGTTGCTGGCGCGGGCTGTAAACTCTGGCGCATACAGGCACTGCAATTGCGGGCAGGCTGTGGTGAATGTGCCGGCGCGGTCGATGTCATAAGTTTCTTCGATGGCGTGCTTGCCTTTGTGG
>JAZUHM010000287.1:0-5805 GCA_045641725.1 Bacteroidaceae bacterium
CTTAGTACTTCGAGCGACAGTTCTGCCTCAATTGGTGCTCGGCGCGGGACGCGCCGAGCTACGAAAGACGCCAGGCGAGGCTGATTTTTTGCGGCAAAAGGGGCGGGATTTGACAATTTTTCGTAAATTTGCACAAAACTTCTACATTATTATATATTATACGCGCGCATAAAAACGACACGACCATGAATCACTCTCTCACCTCCCTGCTTGCCATCGTGCTGACAACACTGGCTTTCTCCACACGCAGCCACGCCGCCACAATGGGCGACAACAAAGCGCCGGTGGCCATTCCAATTGTGGAATCCTACCCGTCTAACGACGCCATCACCCTGCGCTGGCTCAAGGCCTCTGACGACAACACGCCGCAGGAAAAACTGCAATACACCGTGCAGTGGATAAAGTCTAATGGGACTGGCGCTGGCAGCGAGGTCTGCACCGACATTGACTGCTACACCATCAAAGGACTGACGCCCAATGCCAGATATTCTGTGCAGGTAAGCGTGAGCGACGAGAGCGGACTGACCTTCTCTTATGGCACGATGACCATTGTTACCGTCGCCGGCGCCTACGACCTTGCGGTTGGCGACGTGCAGGTGACTACCAGCAACCAAAACGACGTATTGGGCGACGGCACCGTCTCGTTTAGCAACGAAGACGGCAAAGCTATCCTTACTCTCAACAGCGCAAAAATCAATGCCGCCCACTACGGCATCAGAGCAGGCAAGTTTGACAACGGACTTACGATTAATTGTAAAAATGCCAGCAGCATCACATCCGACCAGGAAGCTATCTGGGTGAATGGCGACTGCGAGTTTATTGGAAATATTGCCACCTTCACTGGCAACGCAGTGGGACGAGCTGGCAACAAATTCAGCGGCAATCTGACTATAAGCCACATGTCTGACGGCGCTTTGAGGTTTTACTCCAACAAGGGCGACGCACTCGACATGGGCGGCAACACGCTGTCAATCCTGTCTTCAACAATGTCAGCCAGAACATACGCCAGCAACAGCGTGGCTATTGTAAACTGCGGAAAATGCGTAACAAGGGGAATTAAGGAATACACAATTAAGGAATACAATTGGAGCTATGATCAAAACCAAAGAAAATTCTATAAAAATGAGGTGGAAGCAACAAGCATCTCAACAGAATCAAACTCAAACACTTCGTTTGGCATAAAAATAGGCGGAGTTGAGGTGACCTACCGCAACTTTTATGACGTATTAGGCGACAGAAGAGGCAATTGGCCAGAAGGCACAGTATCTGTGAGATATTTGGAGAAATATGATGAGATTGAAATATATTTACGCAATGCCCATATAGAAAACTTAGGCGACGGACAAGCAATGGAAATATTTACTCACAAAAAAGTAACTATCTTTCTTGAAGGCGAAAACACTATCAATAGTAGTGCGATTGGTATTTGGGCATGGAGCGATCTATACATAAAAGGTCCAGGCTCTCTTATCGTCAATGCCAAAGACTATGCCTTATGGAATACCAAGTACAACATTTACTTAGAAGACCACTGCAGCGTAGATTTGTATAGCAATCTATTCCCATTAGCCGTAAATAATGATAATATCACCACCTTGTTCAATATTACGGAGTCCTCGCTGACTTTGCGAAAGGGAGCAAGTATATCCGACAACACACCAGTACTTAACTCTTGTCCCAAGTTTACTTTTTGGGGATCATATATCGCCAGCGACCACACCTATCAATACAAAGATGGGAAAACCAATTTCTACGACAGCAATGGCCAGATTGCCACAAACGGCCCCATCATCATCAAAATCGGCAGCGGGCCTGAGCCTACCAACAAATTCGACATCAACGGCGACGGCAGTGTCAATGCCACCGATGTGGTCTGCATCTACAACCACATCACCATTGGCGAAAGCTCGGGCGTGACAAAGTCAAAGGCCGACCTCAACGGCGACGGCAATGTCAACACCACCGACGTAGTGGCTCTATACAACTACATCATCAACGGAGAATAGCCCCGCTCCCCCGAAAACCACCCGCTGCGCTTAAAATCCCACGAATTGCGCAGTCAAAAATCACAGCTTCGAGATAAATTCCGTTCACACCCCTGTGAACGATTGTTCATAGCGGTGTGAACGATTGTTCATAGCGCTGTGAACGTTTGTTCACAGCGCTGTGAACAGAATTTATCTCGAAGCAAGTAATTTTCAGGGCGAAATCTGTTGGCAAAATATCGGGAACAAAATGATTATTTGTGTCCGATAAAAATAATTTTAATCCCGAATTAGAGAATTAGAGAATGCTTTAGCATCACGAGCAAATAGCGAGAGCGAAGCGGTAATTTTTATAGAATTATAAGAAGAAACACGAGTGTTTCCTGTCCGCAGGCAAAATGTATATAGCCCCGCTTACGACAAGAGCACCAATGCGCGGCTAACGCATTGGTGCTCATGTGGTTTTGTTATTCGGGTCAGATATTGCTTACTGCCACTCGTCGTTTGCGTAGAGCACGTCAAAGCAAGACTGTTTCCAGTCAAGGATTTCCTCGTCCTTGAAGAAACGTTTGATTTCCATGATGGCGGTGCGGGGGCCATCGCTGGCGTGCACGATGTTCTCCTGGAACGACATAGAGTATGCGCCGCGGATGGTGCTAGGGAAAGCATTGCGGCCGTTGGTTGCACCTGTAAGGATGCGTACCACGTTGATTGCATCGAGACCTTCGAGCACCATTGCTACCACTGGGCCAGCCATCATGCTGTCCTTCACACGCTGGAAGAATGGTTTGTCTGCAAGGTGAGCATAGTGCTCTGAGAGGATTTCGTCGTCAAGCTGCATCATCTTCATAGCTGCGATGCGGAGACCTTTCTTTTCAAAGATAGAGATAATCTCGCCGATGAGGGCGCGCTGAACGGTACAAGGCTTCAGCAAAACAAGAGTTTTTTCAAGTGCCATAGTGTTATATATTCGATTAATTAATTAGTTTTTTCAAGGGTTGGGATTGCAAAGATAATAAAATTTAATAAAAATGCATACAATTAGCACTCAAAAACAAAAAAAGTGCTCTTTACCCGGTTATAAAGCCATATTTTACGATGTTATGTCCTCAAATTATGACGATTTCAAAAGATTTTAGTACTTTTGGCACAAATATCAACAACGCACACTCAATAATCGCACGAAAATGAAAATTACAAAGATTCAAGCGACTCTAATACTGATGGCCTTTGCCTTTACTACAGCATGGGCACAGTTGGCTCCAGAAGACACCGTGGCTAACCGCAACAACGGCGTGTTTACTTATATGAAAAACAAAAAGGCACGAGCATTCAATGGCAATGCCGCTGCGCGCAGCAACGCATGGAACCGCGCCGAGCAGCGCCCATCACACGTCAACAATGCATTGAAGAAATACTTTCCCCCTGTGTTTTCGCAAGACCAGGGCTCGTGCTCTTACGCCTCGTTTTTGGGCTACGACATGACCTGGGAGCGCAACTGCTACTACGGCCTCGACGGCTCGCTGGAGGACAACCAGTTGTGCACGCACTTCAGCTACCTTGGCTGCGTCATCAATTCTACCTCTATGGACACGGGCGCCCCTACCGTGACCGACTACGGCGGCCGCACATATTCCAAGCTGTTTGGCCCGCAATCGTTCTCCTCTACCGATTTCGGATGGATGCAGGGCTACGACAAGTGGTATCGCACGGCTTTCAACCGCAACATTGCGATGTCAAACATCCCCTGCAATATGATGACCGAGGAAGGTCGCGAGATGCTTAAAGACTGGCTTTGGAATCATTGGGGCGACCACGACTTCCTCGCGGGAGGCGTTGCGCGCTTCTCTATGGCAGGCAATGGCGAGACTTTTGACAACATTCCAAGCACCGCCACCAACCGCGCCATCGGCTTGGCCGGCAAGAAATACGTAGTTGACTGGGGACCAAGCACCAACCACTCGCAGACTATCGTGGGATACGACGACCGCATCGAATTTGACCTCGACAGCAACGGCGTGTACGGCGAGAAGGACAAAGACGAGGTCGGCGCATGGATTGTGTGCAACTCATGGGGCGACGGCTGGTGCAACGGAGGTTTTGTTTATTGCCCCTATGCCCGTGCCTATACCAACGCCTCGCGCACCACGCCGTGGACTGTGGACGTGGAGCACTTCTACAAGGACTACAGGCCACTGCGCATGCTGAAAGTCAAGATGCAATATTCCAAGCGCTCGCTTATTCAATTGTCGGCAGATGCTACCGCTGACACCGCTGCCACAGCCCCAAGAAGGGCGTTTGTATATAGCCATTTCAATTATAGAGGCAATAACCTTTCACGCACAGAGCCTTATCCGGCAGTGCCAATGCTGGGCCGCTGGATAGACGGCATGCACTACGAGCCGATGGAACTTGGCATGGACCTCACTCAGCTGACTCCTGCCCTCGACCGCCGCAAGCCTATCAAGTATTTCTTTACAGTTAACACAAAGGGCGACGTGCCCGAGAATGAGATTGGCGAGGGCCGTGTCTATAGCGCGTCAATCATTGACTACGAGCTGGACCCTAATGGCATCGAGTTCCCATTTACGATAGAAGACATGAAAATCACGGGCTCTGGCAAGAGCTATACCATAAGCGTAATCGTGCCTGGCGAGCAAATCAATGCGCCTGTCAATCTTGTGGCCACAGACGACGGCAAGCTCAGTTGGCAAAAGCCTTCTAACACTTCTGTAAAAATCGACAAGTACCTTATTTATTGTAACGACCTCCTGCTTGACAGCGTGGAGAACACGACAAATGACTACACGCCGGCAGCTTCAAGCGCCAATGTTTACTCTGTGAGCGCAGTCTATGACTATCGCGGCAACAAAATCGAATCGGCCCACTCCAACGGCGCGTCTTTTGCCGAGACTGACGCGACAAAGGACAACAAGGTGCTCGACTTCCGCAATGCTCAGGCTATCTGCGAGGGCGTAGATTTTGACGGCAATGAATATGCCAGCCTAGAAATGTGGCTAAAGCCCCATACGATAGCAAAGAACAACAATCTTGTGGGACATCCTGACGCAATCTACATGGCCTCCGAGACTCCAAACGGCGCCAGTGCCGGCGTGCAGTTTGGCATTCTGTATTCAGCGAATAACACAAGATTCTGGGATGCAGACACCTGGCACCACATCGCACTGACGATAAACCGCGACACCATAAACATGTATATCGATGGCAAGTTTATAGCACAGCGAGAAATTTCCAATACAAAATATGTTGGAAATATGGGCGAATTCTATCTTGGATTTGACACCGGCAAAGGCAAGCTGGATGCCGAAATCGACGAGGTAAGACTCTGGCGCCGCACCCTGTCAGCAGATGAAATTGCGGCTCATTATAATAGTCCTATTGCGCGTCCGGAACAGCAGGACGGCCTTTGGCTTTACTATAAGATGGACACATTTACCGACCCTGTGGACGGACAGACTTACATCAGGGATTATGCCCGCGGTCACCACGCAAGAATCATTGAGACCGACAATGTGACAAGCCTTGTGGACAACTCCATATTTGACAACAAGGATTTTGCCTGCGACATCAACGCGCCCAAGGAAACTGTGTACGCCGGTTCTGCAATGCAGTTTAGCTCGACGGCATCTATTACCGCCAGCCAGTGCGAGTGGAGTGTAAACGGCAAGGTTGTAAGCACATTGGTTTCACCTTATATTATATTTGAAAACGCCGGCACCCACACACTGAGTCTTAAGGCAACTTCGGCCACGGGGCAAGTGGCAACGAGCGAAATCAAAATCAAGTCGGAAGGCCAAGC
>JAZUHM010000288.1:0-4218 GCA_045641725.1 Bacteroidaceae bacterium
AGTATATGCTTATGAGGTCGATGGTTTTGGTAATGATCTCTTGATGGAGGATGCCAATGTGCCGAGCCTGCTGGCCATGCCATATCTTGGCGATGTGGATGTTAATGACCCTGTATATCAGAACACTCGTAGGCTTGTGTGGAGCGATGACAACCCTTATTTCTTTAGAGGTAAGGCTGGCGAGGGAATTGGCGGCCCGCATATCGGATATGATTATGTCTGGCCGATGAGTATAATGATGAAGGCCTTTACCAGCACAGACGATGCAGAGATCAAGGCTTGCATAGAGATGCTAATGTGCACCGATGCTGGCAAAGGATTCATGCACGAGTCGTTCCATAAAGACGACGCCACCAAATTTACCCGCGCCTGGTTTGCCTGGCAAAATACCCTTTTTGGCGAACTCATAATCACACTGATTGACAACGGCAAATTGGAGTTGTTGAACAGCATTAAGGATTGAAATTCCTCTCGCACATGTTATATTCGTGTTGTACCTATTATATATGATATAATGTTTAATATATTGTGAGGATGAAAATGTGATTGACATCATACTTATTCATAACATGGCTATTGGCTCTACAAATTTCATTTAACTCCTAAAAGCACAAATATCTAGGCTAATTTTTTTGGTATCAGAAATCTTATTGTTAATTTTGCATCGAATTATTCTTATCTGAAGGTTTTAATGTCATTCTCATTTTTCATAGCAAGACGACTGTATAGTACTAAGGGCGAGAGCAGCAGGATCTCGTTGCTTGGTGTGAATCTGGCGTCGGTGGGCATCATGATTGGCTTGGCAGTGATGATAGTGTCGATAGCCGTGGTGCTTGGTTTTAAAAATGAGATAAAGGGCAAGGTGCTGGGCTTTGGCTCGCATGTTCAGGTTGTGAATTCTGATGCTATGGCTACGTCAAAGGCGTTGTCGGTTGTGGCGGACGACTCGCTTGTCAATAGGTTTAAGAAACTGCCTGGCGTTGACAAAGTGCAGCGGGTTTCTGAAAAAACGGGTATAATCAAGACTGATGAAGATTTTAAAGGTGTCTCTTTTAAAGGAGTTGCCGAGGATTATGATAAATCATTTTTAAAGGCTAATCTTGTTGAAGGTTCTGTGCCTGATTTTGGTAAAGAAGCTGCCACCAATAGCATTGTAATTAGCCGACAGGTTGCTAATGAATTGAGGCTGAAATGTGGTGACAAGACCTATGCGTATTTTTTTGAAAATGACGAGGTTAGGATGCGCCGATATTTGATTCAGGGTATTTATGAGTCAAATATGTCGCAGTTTGACAACAATGTGGTGTTTGCAGATCGCCAATCGGTTAATAAACTGAACGGGTGGGGTAGAGACGAATGCTCGCTGTTGGAGATTACTATCAATGATTTTGATAAGGTTGAAGACGTTGCCGATATAGTGGCAGACAATAAGCCTGTGGAGCGCGATAAGAATGGTTGTTATTATGCCGTGTATTCGATTAAAGAGCTGTATGGATCGGTGTTTGACTGGCTCAATCTGCTTGATTTGAATATATGGGTTATCTTGGGCCTGATGGTTGCAGTCTGTTGTTTTACCATGATTAGCGGATTGCTGATACTGATTATGGAGAAGACCAACACCATTGGAATCCTGAAAGCCGTCGGTGCAACAAATGTCATGATGCGCCAGATTTTTCTGCATTACGGTGTGTTTATTATTGGTCGCGGCTTGGTTTTGGGCAATGCGTTGGGATTGCTCTTGTGCTATGTGCAATGGCAGTGGCATGTGGTGAAGTTAGACGCCAGCAGCTATTATGTGGATCATGTGCCTATTGAGTTTAACTGGCTTGCCATTGGCGTGCTGTCGGCAGCTACTGTCGTAATTTGTACGCTGATATTGGTGGTGCCTACTGTGGTAGTGTCGCACATTAAACCGATAAAGGCTCTGAAATTTGAATAATATCAGGAGTTTTCTTTGTTCGTTAAAATAATATTGCTAATTTTGTATAGCAAAACAATAATATAAAGTGAAAATAATGAGATTTATGAATAAGTTCCTTTTGAGTTTATGCTTGGTTGCAAGCATGTTTGTAATAATGTCGTGCAGTGAAAACGAAAGAACGAATTCGACATTACCAAAGTATTCAGACGTAAAGTTTTCTGTAGATGGTCAGGTTGTTGGCAACAATAGTGTGCCAGCTGGCAAAAAGGTAGTGGTGACACTGGTGACTGAGAAGAAGGCCGTGAATGTCTATAGATATGATTATACATGGTCTTGTGTTGGAGTGACTGAGATGGCTCCGACTACTGCCTCTAATAATTCTTCGGATGCCAGCAATTCATTTATTGCTCCTGCACCAGGTTTATATACTCTCACAATCGGTGTGAAATGCAATAATGGTGCTGATGGCGAAGTTGCCAAAAAATATGACGTTAAGATAAGCGATGGAGAGATAATATATCTGCCGGGTGTACTTTATGGCAATGTTATTGTGACAAAATATTTTACTGTAAAATAAATAATCTGTTATGAATAATTTTTTTAGATTATTAGCATTCGCGTCGCTTGTTTTTGGCGCGGTATCAATGAGCGCCCAGCAGGTGTATGAGGTGCCACTTTACAACAACACCTATGTCAATTCTCCTAAGTTCAGACATGCGAGACATCAGATTTCTGATATCAATATTGACAAGGGCGGTCTTCATATGAGCAAGGACGTGCAGACAACAGCCTCGTCGTATTTTTACCTTACAGCCAAACAGACTCCTGAGGTGTCTATCGTGGCCCAGGGTAAGGGCGCTGTGGAAATCCAGTTTGGCGGTTTGACAAAGACTGTCAAGATTAATAGCCCTAAAGAAAAGTTGTATAAGGTTGGTGGCGTTATTACTCAAGACGTTGACGGGTATGTGAAATACACCTTCCGCCTCACATCTGCCAATGGTGATGTGACAATCAGCAAATTTAGTTTGAAGGGACTTACCGAGAAACCTATATTCCTCAGCCCGGAATATAGTAATCATTTCGGATTGAGAGGCCCGTCTTGTCACCTCAATTATTCGGCTGCAAATAAGTTTGACGGCGAGGTGGATTGGGCAAAAATCGATATCACAGTGCCTGAGGACTTGGACCAGATGGGCTCATATTATATGGCACTCGGTTTTAGCTACGGATATTTTGGTTTCCAGAATAATGCGCCTGGTCGCAGAATGGTGCTGTTCTCTGTTTGGAACTCTGAAGATGCCGACAATCCAGATGATGTTGCCAAAGATAATTGTACCGAGGTTATTCGTACAGGCGAAGGCGTGACTGCTCAGAACTTTGGCCACGAAGGTAGTGGCAAGCAGTCGTTTATTCGTATGGATTGGAAGCCCGGCCAGACCTATAGCTTCTTGCTTCACGCCGAGCGCGCCGATGCTACCCATACCGATTACAGCGCATGGTTCTATGATAGTGTGAATGACAAATGGTATTTCATGTCCACATTGCGTCGTCCCAAAACTACTGATTTGATCAAGGGACTTCATTCTTTCCTCGAGAACTTTAATCCAGAAATGGGCGACATTACCCGCAAGGCATATTACCACAATGGATGGGCCAAGACTGTGGACGGAGATTGGCAGCCTATCTTGCGCGCAATGATGACCAATGATGCAACAGCACGCGAGGGTGTGCGTCTTGATTTCAATGGCGGTGTAGAAGACGGTCGTTTCTTCTTGACCAATGGCGGATATTTCAATCGTCCAAAGGAAGTAAACCGCCGTTTCATGGTTGATGGTAGCGCCAACACAAAGCCAGAGCTGAATCTTCAGATGTTCCTGGATTATCTAAAATAATATTGACAAATATATAAAAATCAAATAATATGACACTTATTAAATCCATTTCCGGTATTCGCGGAACTATTGGTGGTAAGGCCAATGAATGCCTTTCCCCACTTGAGATTGTAAAGATTGTTTCGGCATACGCTATGCAGCGTCGCAAGAGATGCAAGATTAAGGGCAACGCTATCGTCGTTGGTCGCGATGCACGTATTTCTGGCGATATGGTTAAGCAGATTGTTTGCGGCACATTGCAGTGCATTGGTTATGATGTAATCAACATCGGCTTGGCCACAACCCCAACCACCGAGCTTGCCGTGACCATGAGTGGTGCGGCTGGTGGTATCATTATCACAGCAAGTCACAACCCACGCCACTGGAATGCGCTGAAACTTCTCAACGAGAAGGGTGAGTTCCTAA
>JAZUHM010000289.1:0-8532 GCA_045641725.1 Bacteroidaceae bacterium
CGCAGCAGTAGCCGAAAGGCGCAAGTCTGTGACAAACTTTTTGATCTCATGTTTTGATTAAATTATTTCAAACGTCCCCAGTATTTTTCCACTGAGCCCCTTTTGTCACAAACTTGCTACTATACCCTATGGAAAACAAAAAGAGACAGAACTGAATTCTGTCTCTTTTGTGTCGGGGTAACAGGATTCGAACCTGTGACCCCCTGCTCCCAAAGCAGGTGCGCTAACCGGACTGCGCTACACCCCGTTTCATTTTTGCGATGCAAAGGTAACGCCTTTTTTCTTTACAGCCAAGATTTTCGCAAAAAAAAACACATCAAACTGCATTTTTTTGCTATTTAATGTGTTTTCCTTGCAAATATTCAAACGATTCTGCCGTTTTTGGCGACATTTTCGTTCTTCGGCCAAAAGAACCGAGTCTATTTCTTAGATCTCTTCAAAAGATAATTATTGATAATGTTTAATCTTACGAAGAAAACGCCAGAATCATTCTTGTATAAACCAATAGAGAAGGCCTCGTCGGCATCGCCATCAGCAAACGCATACAACTTCAAGCAACCTGGCACTTTATTCATCTGCTGCATAGGATATTGCTTGCTTAATGCACTCAGATTGTCCATAAAGGCAGCCTCAGCCTCTTTTTTGTTTTCAAACTTGTTGTAACCAAAAATATTATAAAAAGCATCTTCTGACGTAAACTTCATGCCAATGGTAGCATAGGCGATGCCGTAAATCTCATTGTTTTTGAGATAGATGCAATCCTCTGTTGGTATTGGTTCAAGACCCAGGCCCTTAAGAGACTCATATACATTGTTGGCGGTAGTTCCAAAAGTGCAGCCCCAGAATGAATTGTCGATCTTCTGCACATCATTACCAGCGCCCAGGAGGCCTGTCAGATTAGAATTATTAACCTTCTGTGCATTGATACCGACTAATGCAACTGAAAAAATCAAAACAAGTGCAAATATTTTTTTCATACCTTATTTATATATTATAATTAGAATCGATAACCCATGGTCAACATAAACTGTGTCTTATTGAGCTTAACACGTTTTGACGGACATACGTTGCGAGAAGTCGGCACATCGTCGAACGGCTCTTTGGTTGTTACAGAAAATGCATAGAGATCGCCGTGCTGATTCTGGAACTGGCATGCGAGGTCGGCATAGAAAGAACCAAACTTAAAACCTAAACCGCAGGTAAAGCGATTGATTGCCGAGAGATTCATATAATCCGTATAGGTTGTGGCATCAACAGAGGCGCTGTTAATATACTGATTCAGATAAGCCTCTTTGTCAAAGGCGGCGCTCACAAAGTTATAACCGCCACGCACAAATACATTGCGATTAACCATCAGTTCGGCGCCGACCTTCAGCGTGTGTGTGCACTTCAAGTATTTATCAATCTGCTTGTTAAGCGCTTTGTCCTTTGAGCCAAACCAATCGTCATAATCATCACCATAAGACACTGAGCAAGCAGAATAATCAGCAAACTCATACTCTGCGTCAAGTGCTAATCGATTAAAGAAAGTATTGCCCACACTTACACCCAGACGCCACGGAGTGCGTACCTTATAATCATAGTCATCACGATAGCGAATGGAGTTGTTGCCAAACTGATTGTCATAAGTGCGCATCCACGACTCATTGCGATAGGTCAAGTCATAATATGTAGGAGTAGCCAGAGTGAGACCAATCTTAAAATTGCTGCCAACCACTGGACGCACCAAGACACCAAACTTGGCGTCAAAGGCATTACCTTTTAAGCTGCCATAATTAGTAAGATTATAATATCCGTCGGCTATTCCATTAAAAGTAATCAAGTCCTCAGAATAAAGCATGCTGCTCTTATTATAAACATTATATCCTGTGGCAGTAAAGCCCAGATACAACTGGTCATTGATGTTGGCCGAGATATTAAAGTCCAGAGCCTGATTGCTGCCCCAAGTTGCCTTGTTGTAGAAATGGGCCGAAGATCCGTAAGCAGAATAATCATCTTCGGCGCCAGAGAGCAAAAAGCATTGGTATGCCATCGCAGCAAGCGGCGTGGCCTTAATAGAACTGCCCCAATAATTACACAAGTCGGAGAGCTGCCATGTCTGCGACGCCAAACCATAATCTACCATTGAGCGGTTTTGCGATGCCGACAACTGATTGAAATCATGTTGCTTATGGTAGTTTAATCCAAAATTAACAAACCTAAGTCCTTCATCATTAAGCGGACAACTATACACAAATCCAAGCTGGTCAAAAGAGGCGTGAGTCTTACTGTTGCCATCAAACTTTTCACCACCCGGCTGAGTAACGATGCTCATAGTAGCTGCCACATCGCTTGAACGATATAAGCCTATTGCCGCGGGGTTAGACGACATAGTTGACAAATCTCCACCCAGAGCACTCATGGCGCCGCCCATGCCAACATAGCGGGCTGTACCATTCAGATCAACAGTGCTCAAGTCTGCCACCTTATAAATATCCTGACCAAAGGCCACGACAGATACCAATGAAGTAAGAACTGAGAAAAATAATGTTTTCATTTTCTTATAGTCAAAATAATGTGTTTAGCAAAAGAATACTATCTGCGACCGCCGCCACCGCCGTGCGGGCCACCGCCACCGCCACGGGCACCCCCGCCAAAGCCGCCACCGCCGCCTCCGCCGCGGTTGCCAGTGCCAAAGCCACCGCCACCACTGCGACCGCCACCTCCGCCACCATAAGATGGACTTGTGCCACGAGATGGGGTCGGCGAAGTACGAGGCATCGACTCGCTTCTCTGTGAGCGCTGTGGGGCCTCAGTACGCTGAGGGCGCTGCTGGGATTCTGTGCGTTGGTTGCCATAGTCACGTGTCTGGCGACGAGCCTGCTCATTGCGGCCATAATTGGCGTCACGGCGATTGCCAGCATCAGTACGACCGCTTTCATAGCGACCACCATCCCGACGACCATAATCTGAGCGACGACCATCATCACGACGGCCATAATCTGAGCGACGACCATCCTGTCGGCCATTCGCATTTCCATATACATGACGCGAAGCTGCAGAGCCTCTATCATGACGACCATAGTCACGACCACCAAAGGCTCCACCACGATGATTCACACCATGGTCGAAACCACGTCCTGCATAGGTGTGACCGGCATCATGTCTGCCAAAGCCGTGCAGGTACCCATGACCATGACCATAGTCACGATGAGCCCACATTGGGCGGCCTAAATGATGAGGATTAAACACTGGGCGGCTCCAGCCCCAATAGATAGGACGGCTCCAGCCCCAGTAGGCGTGGCTGTACCAAGGGTCATACCAACCCCAGGTGAAATCCCAGCATGTGCGATAATACCAGCGATTATAATGCCATGGATCATAAGCATAAGACCACCACACAAAGCTTGGGCAGGTCCATGCCCAAGTATCGTAATAAACGTCCCAAACATCACCATAGCAAACTTCCCAATAGTATGGAGAGGTGACAATCACACCCACACTGGGCGAATGAAAGCGCATCACCTTCTTGGTGCAGCAATATGCGACCTCAGTGTCATCAAAAGTGGACTCCACTGTTGTCAGCGTATCAGCATAGTCATAGGTGCTATCGTAGCTCACAGTTGTGCGGCGATTGTAATCATCTACATCGCGAGTCTCCTGATAATGCATAGCTTTTGTGGCCACAGGTGTGGCTCTTGACACTACAGCACCATCGGTAGTCTTAATCTGTCTGACTTCTTTAGAAGGAATGTAATAAACTTCATCCTGCGCAAATATTGACGCAGCCAAAAATGAAAATGCTATAAAAAACAAATAACGTTTCATGACAGTAGCAATTTATAATTATATAATATGTAGTGCGAAAGTAGCAATTTCTAACAAAAAAAATGGCAAAAACTCCAAGAAACATGTCGATTTTATAGTTTTTTAAAAATTACGCAGGTATTTGTTTCAAAAATTTCAGAAATCCATCACCAAAAATCAAGCCACATCCACTCCCTAAACAAACAGCCGCACACCACTCTCTTTTCAACAAAGATATCCCTACCGCCAAACGAATATTCATGCAAAAAAACAGCACAAAGCAAGCAAAAAACCTGCGCATAAATATCAATATTTTTGTACAAGATTTCCAACAAAATAGAGTCTGCTCCACCCTATCATCCAGCTCCAAAATCCCGATTTTTACAAGATGCGCCCACTGTTCAGCGCCATCAAATCAATTTTTGGCCTTTTAACTGGATTTTTTAGCGTTCGGGCAAGATTTTTCTCCGTGCTAAAAACTAAAAATAGCGTTCTTACAGCAGGTCCGCACGCATTTAAAAATTTTTATCACGAAGAAAAATTACGGCTTTGCGCACAAAAAATATTTTTCTTCGCCTAACGGATTTGTAATCAGGACATTAGGCCTAATCGCCGAGAATCGCGTATTTTCGAGCGAGTCACGACAAGTTTGAAACTACGCGATTCTCAGCGATTAGGAATTGAATATTTATGACAGTTCATTGCAGCGACGTGCAGTTAAGACATGTGGTTTAGAACATCCCAAAACAAACTTGCAGCCATGCCCAATAATGTTCGCAACGATTATTATCTGCTTCATAAAATGCTGCGTCAAATTTGCTTTTGAAATCTATCTTCTTCAAAAATCGAACATTTTCGAGTTCAATATGATAAAAAATTCTCGAAAAGATATACATAATTAATAATTATAGGCAAGTTGAGGGCTTGTTTGCGCAAAAAAGACTAAATTTGCACATAGCAAAATTATGATTGCCCAGACATCATCCGTTTGGGGCTGCAACTAAAATTCGATAATTATGGATAAGCACTTTGAATCAACCCGTTGCCTATTGTGTCACGACGCACCTTGCACCTCTGAGTGCCCAAAAGGACAGAATCCGGCACGCGCCATACGCGCCCTGAGGTTTGAAAACAACCATTGCATGGGCTCATTTATCAACAGCGATGCATGCAGCGATTGTGATGCGCCTTGCGAAAAAGCATGCATACATCCCGACTTTGCTATACGCATAAGGGAAATAGCAACAGGCATTCAGCCTTGCGAGATTGCCAATCTGCCATCGCTGGAGATTGACTTCTGCGGCGTGCGCTGCGAAAATCCTTTCTTTCTGGCTTCATCGGTGATTGCCAGCAGCTACGAGATGATAGCCAAGGCTTTTCGCATGGGATGGGCCGGCGTGGTTTACAAGACAATGTCGTTCTCTGAAATCGAGGAAGTGTCGCCCCGTTTTGACGAAGTCAGCAAAGAGGGCACGCCGTTCATCGGCTTCCGCAATATGGAACAACTCTCTGTCCACACACCCGAAGAAGACTTTGCCATCCTCTCGCAACTCAAACGCGAATTTCCGACTAAGGTAATCGTAGCCTCTATCATGGGTAGCAACGATGAGGAATGGACACGACTCGCGCAGATGTCTGAGGCAGCTGGCTGTGACATGGTAGAATGCAATTTCTCATGCCCACACATGGCAGCCAAGGGGCGCGGCAGCGACGTTGGCCAAAACCCCGACCTGGTGCGCCATCTGACTGAGGTCGTAAAATCGGCCACCACCCTGCCGGTGATCGCAAAGATGACACCAAACATCACCCATATCGAGGAACCCGCCATCGCCTCCGTAGAAGGCGGTGCCGATGCCATAGCCGCCATCAACACTATCAAGAGCGTGACAATGAAACGCCGTTCCGAGGTAGCCGGCAAAGCCACTATCTCCGGCTATAGCGGCAAGGCCGTAAAACCTATCGCACAGCGATTTATACTCGACATGTGCAAGGACGCGCAGCTCCATGGTGTGCCTATGAGTGGCATCGGTGGCATCGAGACTTGGCGCGACGCGCTGCAATATATCCTGCTGGGCTGCAGCAATGTGCAGGTCTGCACTTCGGTTATGCAATACGGCTACCACATCATCGACGACTTGATACTGGGCATGCAGGAATGGATGCAGCGCAAAGGCATCAGCACCCTGGAGGAGGTAAAAGGCAAAGCGCTGGATCAGTTTGTGCCAACCGACCAACTCGACCGCTCTACATATGTGCTGCCCCGCATCGACAGAAGCAAATGCATCGGCTGCGGCCGTTGCTATGTATCTTGCTACGACGGCGGCCATCAAGCCATTTCCTTTGACCCGCAGACCCGCATGCCACACATCATTGGCCGCAATTGCGTAGGTTGCCACCTCTGCATGCTGGTTTGCCCCACAGGAGCCATGCTCCCTGCCAACAGAATTCCCGTTAAGAAATAAAATGCCCCTAAACATACAAGCAATTTAAACATGAGCGCAACGCAATCATATAAGGGCCACATCGTTGACCTTGAAGCACGCCGGATTTTTGGCGGCGAGATTATTGTAAGCAACGGCAAGATCGACTCAATCACCGAGTGTGAGGTAGAAACCAATTCTCCTTATTACATGCCCGGTTTTATAGATTCTCATGTTCATATCGAGAGTTCTATGATGACACCGGTAGAATTTGCCCGCACCGCTTTGTGCCACGGCACCATCGGTGCAGCATGCGACCCTCACGAGATTGCCAACGTTCTGGGCACAGAAGGCATAGAGATTATGCTCAACCTCGCCAAACTGGTCAAGTTTCATTTTGCTTTTGGCATGCCATCGTGTGTGCCGTCATGCCACAGCGACATCGAGACGTCGGGCTTTGAACTGGGGCCAGACGAGGTTGCCGATTTTATCAAGAGAGACGACATCCGCTTCCTGTCGGAGATGATGAATTTCCCGGGCGTGTTGAACGGCGCTCCCGACGTGCTGGCAAAGCTCGCTCATGCCAAGGCCACAAACAAACCAATCGATGGCCATGCGCCAGGCTTAACAGGTCAAGACCGCGCCAACTATGCAGCCGCGGGCATCTCAACCGACCACGAATGCACATCGCTGGAGATTGGCCGATCGACCATAAACAGCGGAATGACTGTACAGATTCGCGAGGGATCTGCAGCCAAAAACTACGCTGCGCTTGCCCCACTGATTGCAGAAGCCCCCGACAAGGTGATGTTCTGCACCGACGACTGCCACCCCAACGACATGATGCTGGGCCACATTGACAACATCGTGCGTCGCGCAATTGCTGACGGCTACGACCTGATAGACGTATTCCGCGCAGCATGCCTCAATCCCGTCAAGCACTACGGCTTCCCGTCTGGCCTCCTGCAGGTTGGCGATTCTGCCGACTTCATCGTGCTAACCGACCTCACAACCAATTTCCGCATACTCAAATCGTATATTAGGGGTGAAGAAGTATTCTCAGCCGACAGCCCCCTTTCCATCAGCCACCTGCGCCAGAGTCCAGCTGCCACTCAGGAGTGCATCATGCAACAGGCCAAAAACAATTTCCACGCCCACCCCATCAATGCGGCAGACATCGCCCACACCCCAAAGACAGAAGAAAACATCATCATAGCAACCGACGGCTCGCTGTTTACCCTCCACGAAAGAGGCCCAGTCACCTCCGAGGTGCAGAAACTGGTAGTACTCGACAGATATTCCACCGACCCTAAACCCCAAATTGCTTATATCAAAGGATTTGGCCTTGCCAAAGGCGCAGCGGCCCAAACAATAGCACACGACTGCCACAACATTGTTGCCGTAGGCTGTAGCGACGAAGAGATTGTGAAGGTAATAAACCGCGTCATCGAGATGAAAGGCGGTATAGCTGTAAGCGACGGCAGTTCTATGACCGACCTTGCTCTGCCAATCGGCGGTCTCATATCACTATTGAGTAACCTGGAATTAGCAACCCGAAGCGAAATGCTTAACGCCACAATCAAGCGTGCCGGCTGCAAATTCAACTCGCCATTTATCACCCTCGGCTTTATGTGTCTGCCGGTTATTCCTCAATTCAAGCTCACCGACAAAGGCCTGTTTGACAGCAACACATTCCAGTTCGTCGAATAAATCTAAAATTAATAATGTATATAGAAGCCTGGAAAGTCATTACTTGCGTTGATTTCTCCTCGCACCTAAATGAAGCAAGAAAAAAAACATCGTTCTTTAAGAGAATGCTAAATATTTTTATTAAGGAGATATGAAAAAGAAATTATTGCATTGTGTAACAATAGTCATATTGTTGCTATTCACAACATCTTGTAATCATGAACATAACGATAACATTACAATAGAAATGGTCGCAGAAGGAACAGGTATTTCTCTTGAAGAATATACCTTGGTTGATGCCTTAGACGATAAAAATTTACAGGAAGATGGCTGGGGACAACAAGTTTGGCTTGTTAAGCAGAAGTATCCTATAGAGAAGGTGGTTTTAGATAGTCTTGTGGAAAATGACAACCGATGGGAGTTTCAGAATGATGCGCGTCAACAATACTTTT
Source organism: Bacteroidaceae bacterium (assembly GCA_045641725.1). GTDB lineage: Bacteria > Bacteroidota > Bacteroidia > Bacteroidales > Bacteroidaceae > UBA6382. The sequence goes on from JAZUHM010000289.1 coordinate 8,348, forward strand.
TCTACGAGTACAAAGGGAACTCCTATAGAACAATCTACATTAGCACAGATGATTCAATAATGTCATTGAGTTACCAATGGAAAAAATGAAAAACAAAAATACAATCAATATTTTCAAAGAATATTTCTATAATGCGAAGAAAATCTCAGACACGAACCTATACATTGTTACAAATGACAATGTAC
>JAZUHM010000290.1:0-1872 GCA_045641725.1 Bacteroidaceae bacterium
CCATCTGCATTTAACTTGGCAAGGATTTCCTCCAGGCCATCCTTGTGAAAGACTGAAATCAGGGCAGTCTTAATTTGTTTTGTATTTGTCATAAGTAATTTGTTTTTTAATATTAGGTCGCAAAATTACTATTTTTTTTCAATAACAAGCCTTTAAACCTAAAACTTTTATTAAATAAGGTGTGATTTTTCGCATTTTTTAATCAAATAATGCTTTTGCGGGCTTGCATGGCGCCTATATCGCATGCAAGCCGGCAAAATTTCTGTCACAAAACGGCCTTTGTTATTTTGCAAATTCAAATATCTCGTAATGATTCTCAAGTTTGGTGACAAGAAGCAGCTTGTTGCCGGCCACTTTCTTGAAAAGTCCGGTGATAAGCTTCTCTTCGTCGGAGAAACCTGTGGGCTTTCCGCCGCCGATATACCAACAGCCCGTAAAGGCCAGCGACTGATCGCTGCAACGATAGACCTCGCCCCAAAGGCGCTGCGAGCCACCGAGTTTTTCAAAGATTATATAGTCGTCATGCTTGACAAACTTGCAGGGGAAATAGTCATAAACGACTGAGCCCCAGTCGTAAATCTGAATGTTGCGCACCTTCTTGTAGGCATAGAGCTCTGCGGCCTTGACTACCTGCGGAGCGGTGGTGAGCAGGCTCATTGCCAAGTTGTTTTCTTCGGCAGATCCCTCTTTCCAATTATCACGCAGGAATGCGATTGCGCCACTGTAGTATCGGCCTGCAAAGGCCTCTTTGTCGTCATCTGATATATAAATTGCGTTTTGCATGCTGGCCAGGTCGTTCAACTCGTGTGTGCTGTAAATCTCGGCTTGACTCGGGTGGTCGTATGGGTAGATGTCGCCCTCCAATTCGTCCTCGTCCTCATATTCTTCTTCGTCGTCAGGCATGAGTTGCTGCAGGCTTTCGTCGAGTTCGCTGCAGATATCATAGAACTGCACTGTCACACTTGGCATGCCCAGAACAAACGGGCCAATCTCGTATGCCTGATACTGAAAACAAACGCCCGCATCACGGGTTATATAAGGGGTACTATTGGGCAGGGGAAATGTTTTCTCGTCGCTGTTGGTATATTCATACACATCGTCCCAATCGATCTCGTCGCCCTCTGCAATGTGGCCTTCGAGTATGCATTTGCGCAGGTTGTCCTTGGTCTGGAACATATTGTCCCAGTCCATGGCGAGGCCATTGTCGATGCGGAAGGTCTGGCCGCCCATGAATGGCATGCCGTGGGCACCGCCGCGCAGTTCGTAGCCTGAATACTCAATCGTAACAAACTCATAATTAACCTGATATATCACAAAACTGCACTCTGTGGACCATGGGCCGCACAGGTCGCCGTTCTTCTTGGCCTCCTTATACGCCTCGCGATAGTCGTCAAAGAACTTCTTGCTGTCGGTCTTGACCAACTGCTCGTAATCCAGCGGAGTCTTGCCCTCTTCGCCGCGCATGATCCGGTTGACATACTTATTGGCAATCTTGAGAATCTTGTCGCGATCACCCGATTCAACCTGTTCCATCTCTACCAGCAGACTGTATTCAGTAGGCTCGTCGCCCAGCTTCACGCTGTTGGTGTAGGTATAGATCACCTCGTTCTCAGCATAACCTGCAACTGCGGCAAATACACATACCGCCATCCATAAAAAACGTCTCATTCTTTAAAATCTTTTGCGGCCAAACGGCCAAATTATACTTTCGGCAGCAAAAATACAAATTTTCCAGCAATCAATGCAAAAATTCGCCCAAAAATTTCATTTCTGCGCCCTTATTTTATCCAGATTCGAGATAAATTCTGTTCACAGCGCTGTGAACGATTGTTCACACCGCTGTGAACGATTGTTCACAGCGCTGTGAACGGA
>JAZUHM010000291.1:0-4220 GCA_045641725.1 Bacteroidaceae bacterium
GTTCACAGCGCTGTGAACGTTTGTTCACAGCAGTGTGAACGATTGTTCACAGCGCTATGAACGATTGTTCACAGCGCTGTGAACAGAAATTAGCACGCAACCATTATTTTTTAGCCCGCATTAAACGATTTTCAACAGGCATATTTTTCACATCAACCCAAACAAGGACACCCGAGGCTCATTTTGGCATGTGCGATTTGCGTTTACATATAAATAATTTAAATAATAACCAAATTTTTATAGGAAAAATCACTATTTCACTAAACTTTGATTGATTTTGGTGAGTAATTTGTAAAACATTTAGTAATTTTGCGCTCAAAAGAACAACATTACTAAAATTCATCATGAAACAAACACACAAACCCTCAGACTTCGCATTCCAGGTTAGCTGGGAAGTGTGCAACAAAGTAGGCGGCATCTACACCGTGCTCTCTACTCAAGCAAAAATAATGGAGCAATTATATAAGGATAACCTTATTTATATTGGCCCAGACCTTAATCCCGCCGAAAACAATCCTCTTTTTGAAGAAGACAAAAACCTCTACGCCCCACTCACCAAGCTGGCAGAGGCTCAGGACATCCCTGTAAGATTTGGCCGCTGGCAGATTCCAGGCAAACCAGTTGTGGCCCTTGTTGGCTTCAGCAAACTCTTTGCACAAAAAGAGCGTATTTATACAGACATGTGGAATGATTTTGAGGTAGATTCTCTTCACGCCTATGGCGACTATGACGAGGCCTGCCTTTTTTCATATCAGGCCGGCCGCCTGGCAGTGCTCGCACACAACTATTTCTGCGAGACCGACAACAAGGAATACAAGTCAGTATTCCAGGCTCATGAATGGATGAGCGGCTTCGGACTTCTCTATGTCAAGAAGAATGCACCTAAAGTTGGCACCGTGTTTACTACCCACGCCACAAGCATCGGCCGTTCTATCACCACCAACAACAAACCACTCTACCAGTATTTCGAAGGCTATTTCGGCGACCAGATGGCAGAGGAACTCAACATGCAGTCAAAGCACAGCATCGAGAAGACAGCAGCCCTGCAGGCACACTGCCTCACCACCGTATCAGAGGTAACCGACAAAGAGTGCAAGCAGTTCTTTGGCCGCGAGAGCGACGTGCTTCTGCTCAACGGCTTTGACCCCTCGTTCGTAAGCAAGGGCTCAGCGCTCACCACCATACGCAACCGCGCGCGCAAAACATTAATTAATACTTACAACGCGCTCAACGCATGCAACCTCGACACCGACACCCTCATCGTATCGACCAGCGGTCGCAATGATTTCCGCTGCAAAGGTTTCGACATCTTCTTCAGCACCCTCAAGCGTCTGCAAGAAAACAAGGACCTCAAGCGCGACATACTGGCAGTGATTGCCGTGCCTTGCTGGAAAAAGGAAGCACGCAAAGACCTCAAGGAGCGTCTTGCCAAAAAGCCACCTATCAAGATCATGGACTGCTCAGAAATGGAGCCACTTGCAAATCCATTCATCACCCACGACCTCTACAACTTCGACACTGAGCGCATTGTGCAGACCATCTACGGCTGCGGATTCTCATTCGACCGCAACGAAAAGGTGCACCTCCTCTTTATCCCTTCATATCTTGATGGCAACGACGGTATTATCAATCAGCCATACTACGATTTCCTCACAGCATCTGATTACTGCGTCTATCCATCATACTACGAGCCATGGGGATACACACCGCTCGAGAGCATCGCGTTTGGCATACCATGCCTCACAACAAACCTCAGCGGTTTTGGCCAGTGGGTCAACACCCAGGTGGGCCACCAGGCAATCCTCTCTGACGGCGTAGCAGTAGTGCCTCGCAACGACAACAACTACGACCAGTGCGTAGAGGAAATTGCCACATCTATCCTCGGCATCGCCATGCTCACCAAGGACGAATACTCCGCATTCTCCAAGGCTGCCAAGAAACTGGCCACCAAAGCTTTGTGGAAAGACTTTGCAAACAACTACTTCAAGGCCTACACCTTGGCAATAAAATACGCAAGCAGATAACCCACTGCCCAACACTTGCACCTAAATATTAAAACGAAAATACAAACTATTCATAACACCTATACTAAAATGAACGTAAAAATCAGTAACGTAAACACTCCTAACTGGAAGACTCTTACAGTACAGGCGAACATTCCTGCAGAGCTCTGCAAGCTCGAGGAAATGTCAAAAAACCTCTGGTGGACATGGAACACCGAGGCTTACAATCTCTTCCGCAGCATCGATGAACGCCTCTTCTCTGAGAAGAAGTACAACATCATTGAAGTGCTCGGCGCTCTCTCATACGACGAACTCGTATCTCTCTCTAAGAACAAGAAGTTTATTGACCGCCTCAACAAGGTTTACGACAAATACAACGCATATATGACCACTGAGCGCGACAGCAAGCGTGCTTCAGTAGCATATTTCTGTATGGAATACGGTCTTACCCACTACCTCAAGATTTACTCTGGTGGCCTCGGCATCCTCGCCGGCGACTATATGAAAGAAGCTTCTGACAGCAATGTCAATATGGTAGGCGTAGGTCTGCTCTACCGCTACGGCTACTTCACACAGGAGCTCGCCATGGACGGTACTCAGATTGCCAACTACGAGCCACAGGATTTCGACCAGCTCCCATACCAGAAGGTGCTCGACAAGGAAGGCAAGCAGATGGTAATCGGCGTGCCATTCCCATACGCAACAGTATATGCTAATGTTTGGAAAGTCGCTGTTGGCCGTGTAGATCTCTACCTCCTCGACACCGACAACGCAATGAACTCAGAGTACGACCGCAATATCACCCACACTCTCTATGGTGGCGATTGGGAGAACCGTATGAAGCAGGAATACCTCCTCGGTATCGGCGGTATGCAGCTTCTCGAAGAGCTCGGCATCAAGCGTGACGTTTACCACTGCAACGAGGGCCACGCAGCTCTCTGCAATCTCTATCGCCTCACCGACTATGTTCAGAAAGGCCTTAACTTTAACCAGGCTCTTGAGCTCGTTCGTGCATCTTCTCTCTACACCGTACACACTCCAGTACCAGCAGGCCACGACTACTTCGACGAGGGCATGGCTCAGAAATATCTCGGCTCATATGCTGAGAAGCTCGGCATCACTTGGGACGACCTCATTGGCCTCGGCCGCATCAACCCAGAAGACAAGGGCGAGCGTTTCTGCATGTCAACCTTCTGCTGCAAGACCTGTCAGGAAGTCAATGGCGTATCTAAGCTCCACGGCGAGGTTAGCCAGAACATGTTCAACGAAATCTGGAAGGGTTATTTCCCATCAGAAAACCATGTGGGCTATGTGACCAATGGTGTTCACCTCCCAACTTGGGCTGCCAGCGAGTGGAAAGACCTCTATGAGAAATATTTCGGCGAGAATTTCTACGCAGACCAGAGCAACGAGAAAGTTTGGGACAAAATCTACGATGTGCCAGACGAAGAAATCTGGGAGCTCCGCACACAGCTCAAGACCAAGCTCATCAACTACATCCGTGACCGTTTCCGCAAAACCTGGCTCAAGAACCAGGGCGACCCTTCACGCGTTGTTTCTCTCCTCGACAAAATCAATCCAAACGCTCTCCTCATCGGTTTCGGTCGTCGCTTCGCCACCTACAAGCGTGCACACCTCCTCTTCACCGACCTCGAGCGTCTCAAGAAGATTGTAAACAATGAAGATTACCCAGTACAGTTTATCTTCACAGGTAAGGCTCACCCAGCCGATGGCGCTGGTCAGGGTCTCATCAAGAAGATTTACGATATCAGCCAGTCTCCAGAGTTCCTCGGCAAGATTATCTTCCTCGAGAACTACGACATGCAGCTCTCTCGCCGCCTCATCTCTGGTGTTGATATCTGGATGAACACCCCTACCCGCCCACTTGAGGCATCTGGTACTTCAGGCGAAAAGGCCCTCATGAATGGCCTGCTCAACCTCTCAGTACTCGACGGCTGGTGGCTTGAGGGTTATCGCGAAGGCGCAGGTTGGGCTCTCACCGAGAAGCGCACCTACCAGAACCAGGCTCACCAGGATCAGCTTGATGCTTCTACCATCTACAGCCTCCTCGAGCGCGAAATCATCCCTCTCTACTACTCACGCACCCGCAAGGGCTTCTCTACAGCATGGGTTCGCGCAATCAAGAACTCTATCGCACAGATTGCTCCTCACTACACCATGAAGCGTCAGCTCGACGATTACTATGATAAGTTCTAC
>JAZUHM010000292.1:0-1918 GCA_045641725.1 Bacteroidaceae bacterium
CGTCTCCTCCCCTGGGAGGGGAGGTGGCACGAAGAGCCAGAGGGGTACGGAGGCCCAACAAGCACAAATGACTGAATAACAACAAATTAGACCGTCACCCCCTCAGTCGCTGCGCGACAGCCCCCTCCCTATGAGGGCAAACGACTCAAATGCGCACGGCCGTATGTTTATACAACATATAATCTACTGATTACTACTGGATTACCACACTGACTTCGGGATCGGCCAGTCGTTCTCTCACCCATTGCGTGAATCGCTCCTGATCCTTTTGGGCAAACCGGCCATCAAGCGTCACTATCACCACAGCCTGACTGCCGCTGTCCTCGCCCGAGACCTTTGTAGCGCTGGCGGCTGCAATGCTGGTGACCTGCGGAAAGAGACTCTTAGCCTCCTTCAACAACTGCGGTGCCAGTTGCTGCATGCGACGATAGGGTTGCGACTCCTGCTCAAGTTCTGCAATTTTGACCTGCTGGTGGGCAGCCAGGGCATTGGCTTTTTTGAGTTCGCTGCTCGCCACATTCAAACCCAGCTGCTTGTCGGCTTCAAGCTGCGACCCTTGAATCACCTGCATATCTGCGCCCTCCAGACTATAAAGCGGCAGTCTGCTGCGCATCACTACGAGTTCGGTAGAATCAATCTCGCTACCAAGCACGATGACCTTGAAGGCACGATTGTCGAAATCGGTAGAATACGACAGCACCTGGGTCGCAGGAAAATGCACCTCGGTCTGCACAAACTGATTGACGTGCTGTTCAAAATAGCTCTTGCGGACAATGCCCACAGTCAGCCACACGGCTGGTATCATCGTGACAAACACAATCGAATAGATTAGCCACTTAATCCGCTTGTCTCGCTTTGTATCGACATAGACCTTCTTCTTGAATTTCATGATGAAGACAGTGCCTATCAGCGTGGCGAACACGATAAAAATGGTATTGATTATAAACAAATAGAGCGCGCCGGCGGCGTATGCCCAGTTGGCCGTGGCAATGCCGAAGCCCACCGTGCACAGCGGTGGCATCAAGGCTGTAGCAATGGCCACGCCCGGAATGACATTGCCCGTGCGCTGACTCTGGCTGCTCAAGGCAATAATACCGGCCAGGCCGCCGCAGAGGGCTATCAGCACATCATAGATTGTGGGCGACGTGCGGGCCAGCAGCTCGCTCTGCACCTCCGACAGCGGAGTGATGAGAAAATATATTGTGGCCGTGATTATGCTGAATATTGTGGCCACTATGTAATTGCGCCAACTGCGGCGCAGAAGTTCAAAGTCGTTGACTCCCAGGCCAAGGCCGATGCCGATAATCGGGCCCATCAGTGGCGAAATCAACATCGCGCCGATTATCACGGCAGTGGAGTTGGTGTTGAGTCCAAGCGAGGCCACAAACACCGCAATCACAAGAATCCACAGCTTGGCGCCGCGGAAATTCACTCCGCGCTCAATACCCTCAATCACTTCGCGCTCGTCGGCGGGGTCGTCAAGCCTCATTAAATCTCTAATTGTCCTTATCATAATGTATTCTGCTAAAATGTTGTTAGTAGAATGCTATACTATCTTAACTCAAAGGCCACCTTGCCGCGCACATCGCTCGACGATGCAGCCACAACGGCCTCAAACCTGCCTGGCTCGGCCACCCATTCGTGGCGCTCGGGGTCGAAATAGCTCAGTGCGTCTTTGCCAATCGTAAAGGCGACCGTCTTTTCCTCACCCGGCTGCAGAGAAATTTTCTTGAAGCCCTTCAGCTCCTTTACAGGGCGCGGCAGACTGCTCTTGGCGTCGGCAATATACAGCTGCACGGCCTCCTTACCCGCCACAGCGCCGGTGTTTCTGACATTCACGCTTATAGTAATGCTGTCGGCGCTCGAAATCACGCTCTTATCGACCTGCGGCTTGCCATAGGCGAATGTCGTGTAGCTC
>JAZUHM010000293.1:0-3767 GCA_045641725.1 Bacteroidaceae bacterium
GACTGCGGCAGCAATCGCGCGGGTTATTGATGTTTAAGTCGGGGGCTTAGCCTAAGTAGGCTTCTACATTCTTGCGGATGCGCTCGGCTACGTCGGTGGTGTCTTCCTTGACAAATGCCTCGCCGGTGATGTTCTCGTACAATTCGATGTAGCGGTTTGAGATGCCCTCTACGATGGCTGGGGTCATCTCTGGCACCTGCTGGCCGGCCTTGCCCTGGAAGTCGTTGTCCATCAGCCACTCGCGCACAAACTCCTTGGAGAGCTGCTTCTGTGGCTCGCCCTTGGCAAACTTCTCTTCATAACCCTCGCTGTAGAAATAACGGCTTGAGTCTGGGGTGTGGATTTCGTCCATGAGATAGATCTTGCCGTCGTGCTTGCCAAACTCATACTTGGTGTCAACGAGGATGAGGCCGCGCTTGGCTGCGATCTCGGTGCCGCGCTGGAAGAGGGCGAGGGTATATTGTTCGAGCAATGCATACTCCTCTGGTGTGGCGAGGCCCTGAGCGAGGATTTCCTCCTTAGAGATGTCGGCATCGTGCTCGCCGATTTCGGCCTTGGTGGTCGGGGTGATGATTGGGGTTGGGAATTTCTGGTTCTCCTTCATGCCTTCTGGCAGCTTTACGCCGCAGATTTCGCGCACGCCGCTCTTATAGGCTCTCCACGCGCTGCCGCAGAGATAGCCGCGAACGATCATCTCTACAGGGAAGCCTTCGCACATCACGCCCACGGTGACCATTGGGTCTGGGGTGGCCAGCTTCCAGTTAGGACAGATGTCGGTGGTGGCGTCAAGGAACTTTGCTGCTATCTGGTTGAGCATCTGGCCCTTGTAGGGGATGCCCTCTGGCAGCACTACGTCGAACGCTGAAATGCGGTCGGTAGCCACCATCACGAGGCGGTCGCCCAGATTATAAACGTCACGAACCTTGCCGTGATAAACACTCTGCTGACCTTTGAAGTTGTAGTCAGTCTTAGTTAATGCTTTACTCATTGTTGTTATTTGATTTAGGATTGTTTTCTGTGTCGGTTGTTTTCTCTTGCTCGGCCTTGAGCTGTTTGCGGCGCTCGGCCTCTTGCTCGTAGGCCCTGACGATGCGCGACACGAGCTTGTGGCGCACGATGTCGGCCTTGTCGAGCTGCACAAATGCAATGCCCTCAACGCCTTGCAGTATGCGGAGCGCCTCTATCAGTCCGCTGCGCTGCGCTGGCGGCAGGTCTATCTGGGTGCGGTCGCCGGTGATAATCATCTTTGTGTTCTGGCCCATGCGGGTCATAAACATCTTGATCTGGCTGGAGGTGGTGTTTTGCGCCTCGTCGAGGATTACGACTGCATCGTTGAGCGTGCGTCCTCGCATAAAGGCCAGGGGGGCAATCTGTATGATGTTGTTGTCCATGTATTCCTGCAGCTTGGCGGGCGGTATCATCTCCTCGAGCGCGTCGTAGAGGGGCTGGAGATAGGGGTCGATCTTCTCCTTCATGTCGCCAGGCAGGAAACCGAGTTTCTCGCCCGCCTCCACTGCGGGGCGGCTGAGGATAATCTTGCGTATCTCCTTCTTCTTGAGCGCCCTGACCGCCAGCGCTATGCTCACATAGGTCTTGCCCGTGCCGGCCGGACCTATTGCAAAAACCATATCGCTCTGCTCATAGGCTTTTATCAGGCGGATTTGATTTTCGCTGCGGGCGCGGATGGGCTTGCCGGTCGTGCTATATACGATTACGTGCTCGGCGCTCTCCTCCTTGGTCTTGCCGCCGTTGAGCAGCATCACTATATCGTCTTCTGCCAGGGCGTTGTATTTGGCGCAGTGGGCGGTGAGTTTGCCATAGAGCGCCTCAAACTCGCGTATGTCCTCCTCCGAGCCCATTACCTTGACCACATTGTCGCGCGCCAGGATGCGCAGTTTGGGGTAGAGCGACTTTATCATCCGTATGTTGGCATTGCCCGCGCCATAAAAGACTACGGGGTCCACATCTTCCAATATAAAGACCTTCTCTATCATTCTAACTAAATATTTTTGCAAATTTATAAAGAAAGACGCAGATTTAATAGCTTTTTAAAGCGAAAAGAGTTATTTTTGCGTTGTATTACCATTATTTTATATGAAAAAGAGAAAGAAACTCAACAAAAAGGGGAAATTTCTCGTCGCTTTTGCAGTGGCAGTCCTGGCACTGATAATTATCCGAAACTGCGTGCCGTCGCTCAGCAACGACACCGCCGCACACGAAGAGCGCGACACAATTTCTGCCCAGCAAGATAAGACCGACGCAAGTCAGGCCCCACAAAATCCAGCACAAGACACGCCGGCCGCACCCCAGTCTGCCCCCACGGCAATGCCCGACACCCTGGCCCAACACCTCAGCGCCAGCACCACAGCGCTCTATCAGGGCTACTCGCTGCACCCCGATTTGACCAAGGCCGCATTCAAAGCCCACCCATTTGCGTATTTCGGCGACTACGGCTCGGCCTTCCCCGACATCAACGACGTGCAACTAGTTTTTGCCCAGACCCACGGCATCAGGCCCTGCAAGTCGCCCCAAGAGATTGTGAAGCAAAGCGGCTCCGACCTCGTGTATATCGGCGCCAGCCCCTACTATCACGTCGAAGACCTCAGCCACTCGGCGCCCTACCTCGTGCCCCGCGCCCAGGCTCTGCTCAACTGCATCGGCCGCAACTTCATGGACTCGCTGTTTGTGAAGAAACTGCCGCAGGCACAGCTCATCGTGACATCCGTCACCCGCTCTACGCAAGACGTGGCCCAACTGCAGACCAAGAATAAGAACTCTACCTCAAACAGCTGCCACTTCTACGGCACCACAATCGACATATCCTATGTGAGATACCACGCCATCACACGCCCCGACGGCTCCAAGATCAGGGTGGTGCGCGACGACACTCTCAAGCAGGTGCTCGGCGAAGTGCTCAGAGACCTCCGCCAGTCGGGGGCGTGCTATGTAAAGCACGAGAGAAAGCAAAGCTGCTTCCATATCACGGTAAAATAATACACCAAAATGCGCTACTGTATCATCTTCTCATACGACGGCACCGACTACCACGGCTGGCAATTTCAGCCCAACGCCAATTCTGTGCAGGAGGAGCTGGAAAAAGCCCTCTATACCACGCTGCGCCAAAAGGTGAGCGTCACCGGGGCCGGCCGCACCGACACCGGAGTGCATGCCCGCATGATGGCCTGCCATTTTGACTGGCCCGAGCAGATTGACTGCGCCCATCTGGCCTTTAAGCTCAATTGTCTGCTGCCCGAAGACGTGGCTGTGAGCAAGATAAAGCCTGTGGCCGACGACTGGCACGCACGATTCTCGGCCACCGCCCGCACCTACCATTATTATATCACCACCAGCAAGGACGCATTCAACCGCCGCTATGCCCTGCGCCTCTATTTCCCGCTCGACATCGAGCAGATGAACCGCGCCGCCGAGCTCTTGCTGCACCACAGCGACTTCGGCTGCTTCTGCAAGTCGCACTCCGACAACAAGACCAACCTCTGCACCGTGACCGAGGCGCGCTGGATTCGCCAGGACGCGCACTCCTTCTACTTCCGCGTCACTGCCAACCGCTTTCTCCGCAACATGGTGCGCGCCATCGTCGGCACGCTGATTGAGGTGGGCAAGGGCAAGATGACGATCGAGCAGTTTGAGCAAGTCTTGCACAGCGGCAGCCGCAGCAATGCCGGCGAATCGGTACCTGCACGCGGCCTCTTCTTGGAAAACGTGGCCTATCCCGACTGACAACGCAATAAATCCCGTGGAATGCCCCA
>JAZUHM010000294.1:0-2677 GCA_045641725.1 Bacteroidaceae bacterium
AACTTGTCGACATTCTTCAGTGCAATGCCGGTGCCGCGTGCCACACAGTGGAGCGGGTCTTCAGCGACATGGAAGGGAATGTTAATCTTGTTGGTGAGACGCTTGTCGAGACCGCGAAGCAGTGCACCGCCACCGGCGAGGTAGATACCGTTGCGTACGATGTCGGCGTAGATCTCGGGAGGCGTGTTCTCCAGAGCGGAGAGGACAGCCGTCTCAATCTTGGCCACCGACTTGTCGAGGCAGTGGGCAATCTCCTGATAGCATACGGGCACCTCCATAGGCAGGGCCGTGATGCGGTTCGGGCCGTGGACGATATACTCCTCGGGAGCATTCTCTTCGAGGTCGGTCAGGGCGGAGCCTACATGAATCTTGATACGCTCGGCCATACGCTCCGACACCTTGACATTATGCTGGCGGCTCATATATTCCTGAATGTTGGCAGTAAACTCGTCGCCGGCCATACGGATAGAGTTGTTGGCCACAATGCCACCGAGCGAGATTACAGCAATCTCGGTAGTACCGCCACCGATATCAACCACCATGTTGCCTTCGGGGGCTTCTACGTCTATGCCGACGCCAAGGGCTGCGGCCATTGGCTCAAACAGCAGATACACATCGCGGCCGCCGGCATGCTCAGCAGAGTCGCGCACAGCACGCAACTCTACCTCAGTAGCGCCAGAGGGCACGCCAATCACCATGCGCAGTGAGGGCGAGAAAAGATGATTGCCGCTGCGCACCATCTTAATAAGGCCACGCATCATCTGTTCGCAAGCATAGAAATCGGCAATCACACCGTCGCGAAGCGGACGGATTACTCTTATCTTGTCGTTGTGTTTCTCATACATCAGCTTGGCCTTGCTGCCCACTGCGAGCATGCGGTTTGACAAGCGGTCGAGGGCCACAACCGAAGGCTCATCTACCACAATCTTGCCATCATGCAGGATGATGGTATTTGCGGTACCGAGGTCCATCGACAATTCCTGGGTAAATGAAAAAAATCCCATAAACGGAAGTTTGATTATTTAGGTTTAATATTATACAACCCCGCCCTGCCGCACGATTGGCGCCAGGCGCAGTTATTTTTCTTCTTAATTACTTAGCGAAATAGCCATGGATTGCGGTGTCGTAGTGGCTGCTGGTGGCAAAGGCGCGCTCTGCAAACTTCTTGCGCTGTTCAATGGTGGTCTGGGCGCCATTGGCTGCAAGGATATCGTTGAGCATTGCATACTCTGCCTTGCTTGGCACGATCACTACGTCGTTGAAATTCTTGGCTGCTGCACGAATCAGCGAGATACCGCCTATGTCGATTTTCTCGATGATATCTGCCTCGCTGGCGCCGCTCGCTACGGTCTCCTCAAATGGGTAGAGGTCAACGATTACGAGGTCTATCTCAGGAATTTCGTACTGCGCCATCTGCTGCTGGTCGCTCTCGAGGGCACGACGGCCGAGAATACCGCCAAAGATCTTCGGGTGGAGGGTCTTGACGCGGCCTCCAAGGATTGAGGGATAGGTAGTTACGTCCTCTACCTTGGTGCACTCGTAGCCGAGGCTCTCGATGAATGACTGTGTACCACCTGTAGAGAGGAACTTTACACCCTCTTCGTTGAGTTTCTTAAGGAGCTCGTCGAGACCATCTTTGTGGAATACTGAAACGAGCGCTGTCTTTATCTTTTTGTTATCTGCCATAGTCTTTTGGATTTTTTCTTTGCAAATTTGGGCACAAAGTTAGCAAAAATTAGTGGAAAACTGCTCTTGCCGGCTCTTTTTTGCACTTTATGTGATATTTTCTTGATGTTTATTCCATGCTTTTATAATAAACAAACCTGCTTTTACGTTTTTAATAAGAAAATAAAATATTGTGAGTATGAAGATATTTAAGTTCTTTGTCGTAGTGATTTCTGCCGGCATCCTTGCCTCTTGTTCCGAGTCTATGGAAGAAAAGGCAAAGCGAGAGGCAGATGAATTTACGGAGAAAAACTGCCCAGTACCATTGTCGCGAGAATTAACGATAGACAGTCTGACGTTCAATGTTGAGTCCAAAACATTTACGTACTATCAGTCTCTCTCGCCGAAATATCCCATTGAGGATCTCAACGTAGAACTTACCAGCCAGGCTTTGCTTTCAAGCCTTAAGAACGACCCTTCAAAGATACGTTATAAAGAGGCTGGTTACGCTTTCCGTTACGTATATTATCCGCTGACAGATCCGTCTAATACTGTTATCGATGTCCGCTTTACAAAAAAGGATTATCAGTAAGGAAACGGTTATATTGGTTGATGTAAATTTGTTTTGCTAACGAATTTCGGGTTAAAACTTGGATGAGTTCCTATAAATTATGTAATTTTGCATCCCTATATGACGTTTTTTGACGTTTTGAAAGGACTTTAAGAAAAGAATATGAGACAATTAAAAATCCAGAAGACTATCACAAACCGCGACAGCGGTATCGACAAGTTCTTGTTTGAAATCAGCCACATCCCAATGCTTTCCATTGAGGAAGAGATTGAACTTGCAGCAGAAATTCGCAAGGGTGGCAGGAAGGCGGAAAAGGCTCGTAATAAGCTTGTTTGCGCCAACCTTAGATTTGTTGTCTCTGTGGCCAAGCAGTATCAGCATCAGGGACTTTCTCTTACCGACCTTATCGACGAGGGAAACTTCGGACTTATCAAGGCTGCA
>JAZUHM010000295.1:0-6775 GCA_045641725.1 Bacteroidaceae bacterium
TGGTCCATCTTGTAGATCATCACATTGTAGAGCATGCCCGTCTTGGGATTCTTGCGCTCCACATAGAGGTTGACGTTGGTGATGCCGTTGTAGAAGACGCCCTCTGGAATCTGCAGCGCGGGCGAAGTCTCCTTCATGGCCAGCAGCAGGCGTTGCAACTGCATCTGCGCATTGGGGCCCACCACGTTTTGGAAATAAAACGACACGCCCATCAGTATGGCGCAAACTATTATCAGCGGGCGCATCACCCTGAGCAGCGGAATGCCCGCCGCCTTCATGGCTGTCAGCTCCAGCTGCTCGCCCATGTTTCCAAATGAGATAAGCGAGGTCAGCAGTATGGCCATCGGCAGTGCCATTGGCACAAGCGACAGGCCCATGTACCACACAAACTGCGCCAGCACGTCGGCCGTCAGTCCCTTGCCCACAAGCTGGTTGATGTACTGCCAGATAAACTGCATCATAAACACAAACAGACACACCAAGAAGCACGCGACAAACATCACGAGAAACTTCTTGAGAACAAATATGTCTATCTTTTTGATGCCAAGCATAGGGCGCAGTGGTCTGGTTGTTTTCTAAATCACGTGCAAAGTTAATGCAAAAGGCGCTATAATCCAAACTTTGTTTGGAAATTTAACAATTATTTTCGGTTTTTGCAGCTGCCGGCCATTCGTCTTTGCGCCAGCGCCGCTTTATGCCCGGCAAACATTTGCTTGAAGCCAGATTAGATTATTTTGCGGCGTGATGATTTTAAGTCACCCGTGGGTGACGCTAATGTCATCCGTGGGTGACAAACAAGTCATCCGTGGGTGACGTTAATGTCATCCGTGGGTGACTTAAATTTTTCTTGGGGTTAAAAGTTTCTTTGTCGGCATAAATGCGGGTTTGTGCGATAATAAAAATATAGGTGCCAAGATTGGTTGTGCAGTGTGCGCGGACTCGTGTTTTGGACTTGCGCTGTGGTGCCGACAGGGAGTTTTTTGTTGAAAGATGCAAATTTGAAATACCGAATTCTATGTTTTGTGAGATTTTTTGCTATCTTTGTAGCAGAAATTCAGGCGAGCAACAATTTTTTTGCTTCTTCAGACAGGGGGCGAAGTGCGTGCGCCGTTAAACGTGAAATGAAATTTACTTGTATGAAATTGAAATATGTAATTTTGGCTTTGTTTGCCATGGCGGTTGCCATTGGCGCAAATGCAGACGATAGAGACAACAGTGAGTCTGTAGCCGACAATGGAGTGGTGACTATGGTGAACGGCACTGATCTGGCGCGACTGCAGAGTGCTGCCGATGTGCTGAAGCAGATTGTCAACGTCGAGGTGACCGACGACAATGTGATAGTCAATGGCCGCAGTGTGGCCGCGGTGTATATCGACAAGCGCAGAGTGGTAAATCTCGACGAACTGTGGAACCTGCCCGCCAGCAACGTGCAGAGTGTGACCGTCAATCAGTCGCCCAATGTGATGTACGATCGAGATGTGCAGGCACTGATTGTGATAAACCTCATAAAGGAGATGAGCGAGGGATTGCACATCGACAACAATCTGCGCATGACCCTCAACACCTTCCTGTCGGCCAGCAATCGTTTGAACCTGGACTACAGATTGAAGAAACTTGAGGTTCAGTCGTTGCTGGTATTTGAGCAGTACCGCGAGCGTCAGTACAAGACTTCTTTTGAAGACGATTATAATGTGATAAAAGACGAAATGGTATTCAAGTCGCGGAAGAAAACCATGACTCAGCCTAACAAGCATTCGCAGTTTGTGACGGCAGGCTTGTTGCTCGGCTATAAGATCAGCAGAGACCATCAGGTGCGTCTGGGTTACGAGGCTCATATTTCGCTGCGCAACAAGAGCCGTGTGAATAATGGTTTGCAGCAGATTTATGTAGACATTCCCAAAGGCGATATCGAACATTCCAAACCGACAATAGAAAAAGACCAGATGGGGCGCGACCACAGTTCAAGCCATTATCACAACCTGCGCGCTGAGTACGACGGCCGCATAGGCAATGTCATTTTGGCAGCAGGCAACAACTCGGTGTGGCAGTCGACCAAGGACTACTCCAAGACCTATCGCCCTGTGCCTAAGCTCGATGGCGACGAGGATTTCTTGCGCCGCCAGCTCGTGGTGCGCAATTTTCTGCGAGCCAAGATGCCATTGTTGCTCGGCAATCTCCATGTGGGTGGCGAACACAAATACGACTATTTCAACGTGTCTATCAAAGATCGGACGAATGTCACCATTGGCCGTGTGCACGGTGCTATGGACGTGACTACACTGGCGGGCTATGCCAGCGTTGACCAGAAGATAGGGGCGGTAGAACTTGAGGCCGGTTTGCGATACGAGATGATTGACTTTCGCTACAAGGCGATGCCCGACGACGAGAACCTGCAGAATTCAATGTACAAGCGCTTGAGCTTTGGAATCAGAGACGAATTTTTCTATCCCAACGTGGCGGCCAAACTCAATCTGGGCGCTTCAAAACTGACATTGCGCTATGTGCGCAGCAATATTAAGCCCGACATGGCAAATATACGCGTGGTTATCAACGATGCGGTGAATGTAAATAATTATATGCTGTTTGTGGAGCGCATATCTACCACCTCGCTCGATTGGCAGTATAAGTGGCTGAATGTCAGGGCGGAATACAAACATCATAGCGACCCGCTCTTTCACACCACCGACGGCAAGGTCGATTATACCGGCAATTGTTTTGACGGTATCCACATGGGCGTGGATCTTACCCCGACCATCGGCATTTGGAGCCCCGCGCTCTCTCTGCAGCTCCACAAGCAATGGCTGTATATGAAGTTTGCCGACGGCTCAGACAAGGCTTGCCAGCCGATGTGCGTAGTTCAGTTTAATAATACCCTGATGCTGCCTGGCAATTGGCTCGTGAGATGCAATGCAAAATACCACACCAAGGGCGATGATCACAATGTCTTTTACTACAAGCACAATTTCCAGCTTGACGCCTCGGTGATGAAAGATTTCTTTAACAAGCGCCTCACTGTAGAGGCCAGCTTGGAGAATATGCTGCGCGATTCATGGGACGATGTCACCATCAAAAGCACACGCAAGACCCATGTGTCAAAAGGCTATCGCCACCGCTTGCCCCGCACATTCGTTGTCTCGCTGAGATATAAGATTTAGGAGACTAGTTTCCAAGATTTAAACCCAGGGAGCGTGCGGCCCAAACTACAGATTTAAGGATACTCGGGCGGCGAAGTATGGCGTGCTCTTTTTGCTGAGCTCTGCCACTCTGTGGGTGCCCTTGGAGTTGTAGAGTTTGTGGTTCATTACCAGTCCGTATCCCGCTGAGATGCTGACAGAGAGCGGCTTTGCGGGTTTCCATTGCAATGCAACCTGTGGCGTAAACAGCGATTTGTTGTCGAGGCAGCGTTTGCCGTCGTCGGTCTTTAGCCAAAAGCGGTCGGAGTGCATGGTGTAGCCGGCCGAGAGCCTCACTTTGGGCGAGAGGTCATAGCTGTAGGCGGCGAGATAGGTGGCAAAATCGAGGCGCGACTTGGATGTGAGTTGCTTGCGGTACATAAATATAGGTACGCAAGGGATGCGGCTGGGATTGTTGACAAGTGCGATGAGGCCAATGCCCGCTTGCTTTTCCATACTGAGGCTATACATGTAGAAACCGGCTGCGTGGCCGTCGATATGCTCGACTGCGTGTGGCGAAGCCTCGCCATATACGTTGGCGTTGACCACGATGCATTTGCGGTTTTTGAGCATAAAAGTCTGGGCGCCCTTGAGTCCGAAACGAAAGTACGCATTGCCGCCGTTGTTGGCCTCATAGCGGCCATTGATTCCGAACTTAGTGGCACGGCTGTGGATAAAATTGTGGTTGGCATGGACGTGGCCGAATATTTTGCCGTCGGTGGGGTCGTTGTCAACCGAGTGCGGGCGGCTTTCTATCTGCGCTTCGATAGTGGTGCGGCTGTTGTTTTCGTTCATTATCTGTGCTTTGCCGATTATGGCCCCAAGGCACAGCAGGATTGTGAGCAGGCTTGTAGTTTTCATGTTGATAATTAGGTTTTAGGGCAAGTGGCTGATTTGCAAATCGCCAATGCGTGTGCAAAGTAACAAAACTTTTTTGAGACCACCAAGCGCAATTGTGATTATTAGCAGTTGTCGTGCAAATTCTGCGGTTTTGCGCAGGCGGCAATGTGGCCAAATCTTGGGGCGGAGTGTGCAGATTGTTGTTGTTTGCATGTAAAAATTTGGTTCTATCGTGATAATATTGTAATTTTGTGGCGTAGTTTTTCCAATAATGCACAATTTTTGACCGCAATTACTATAAAAAGATGAATATTCTCGAAGAAAAGATTTTGCAGGACGGCGTAATAAAAGAGGGCAACATCCTCAAGGTTGATAATTTCCTGAATCACCAGATTGACGTCAACCTCTTGCGCCAGATAGCCATTGAGTTTAAAAATCGCTTTTGCGATGTGGAGGTAAACAAGGTGCTTACCATTGAGGCCAGCGGTATTGCGTTGGCTACACTGCTGGGCAGCCTGTATGATGTGCCTGTGGTTTTTGCCAAGAAGAGTCAGACGGCAAACAGCACCGACGATAAATACGTGGCGCAGGCCTATTCGTTTACTCACAAGAAGATGAACAATGTGTTTGTCTCGCGCCCATATCTTAATGCCACGGATAGGGTGCTCATTGTCGATGATTTTCTGGCTGACGGCCAGGCTATGCATGCTTTGATCGACATTGTGCATCAGGCTGGCGGCGAGGTGTCTGGCCTTGGCGTTGCTATTGAGAAGGGGCAGCAGAAGGGAGGTCGCGAGCTCCGTTCTGAGGGTTTCAGGCTCGAGTCGATGGCTATTGTGGAGGAGATGGATTGGCAGACGCAGACAATCCGATTCCGCGACCAGCCCACGGCCACATTGCAGACCGCCCTTGCAGCGTCGCAGTCATAGCGCAGGGCTGGCAGTGGCCTCGTGACTTTTAGAATGCAGTATCTTATAAATGCTTAACAGATAATGAATTAAATATGATGAAAAGTAGCAGACAGAATCTTTTTCAGTTGGATGGCAGAGTGCCTATTGTTCAGGCCATACCATTTGGTTTGCAGCATGTGTTGGCCATGTTTGTGGCCAATATCACGCCTATTATTATTCTTGCGAGCGTTGTAAATTCGGCTAAGCCCGGAATGATTCCGCCAGAGTTGAGCGCATCGTTAGTGCAGAACTGTATGATTATCGCCGGTATAGGCACGCTGATTCAGCTCTACCCCGTGTGGCGCATCGGCTCGAGACTGCCTATCGTGATGGGCATCAGTTTCACATTCCTCTCGCTGAGCATCTATATCGGCACGACCCAGGGCATGGGAGTGCTGATGGGCGCTGTGATTGTGGGCGGTATTATTGAGGGTGTGCTCGGATTGTTTGCCAAATACTGGCTGCGTGTGGTGTCGCCTGTGGTGGTGGCATCGGTAGTGACCGCCATTGGTTTTTCTCTGCTCCCCATTGGCGCCAATTCGTTTGCCGGTGGAGTAGGAGCGCCCGATTTCGGTTCGGTTGAGAATTGGATTGTGGGTAGCGTTACCCTGGTTGTCTGCCTCGTGTTCCATGTGTTTGCAAAGGGCTTCCTCCGCTCGCTGTCGGTGCTTGTGGGCTTGGTGACAGGCTATGTGCTGGCAGTGTGTCTGGGCATGGTTGATTTCTCCAGCTTGCAGAATATTGATGTAGTGTCGCTGCCTAAGTTTATGCCGTTTGACGTGGAGTTTGATTTGGGCGCAATCCTTTCGATTATTGCAATCTTCTGCGTGTCGGCCACCGAGACCATCGGCGACACCAGCGCCCTGTGTTCAGGAGCCCTCAAGCGCATGCCTACCAACAAGGAACTGGGCGCCAGCATCTCTGCCGACGGTTTTGTCAGCTCTGTGGCTGGTCTGTTTGGCTGTACGCCTATCACTTCGTTCTCTCAGAATGTGGGCCTGGCGTCTATCACCGGTGTGGTAAACCGCTTTGCCATAGCCATGGGCGCCTGCATTATGATTATCGGCGGTATTTTCCCAGCCGTGGGCATGGCGCTCACCACCATTCCGCAGGCGGTGTTGGGCGGTTGTACCATCATGATGTTCGGCACCATTATGTATGCAGGTTTCGTGCTGCTGTCGAGAAGCGGATTTAACGACCGCAACACTGTGATTGTGGCGTTGTCGCTTGGCATCGGCCTTGGATTTACCCAGGCGCCAGGCATGTTTGACGTATTCCCGCAGATGATAAAGACGATTTTTGCCGAGAACTGTGTGGCAGTGGTCTTCCTGCTTGCGTTGATTCTCAACTTAGTTTTGCCTAAGAAATTCGGAAAATAAATCTGTGCAGTAATATAGCGCATAGCACCAATCGGGCTCATTAACAATGCTAATGGGCCCGATTTTTTTTGCGTCCGCGCATTTGCGGGCAGCCAGACCACCGCCCAAAACTGCGCACAGAAAAAATCATATTGCGCCCTAAAAAACACTAAGTGCGCGCTAAATTCCGTTCACAGCGCTGTGAACAATCGTTCACAGCGCTATGAACAATCGTTCACAGCGGTGTGAACAAACGTTCACAGCGCTGTGAACCAAATTTATCTCGAAGTATGATTTTTTTAGCGCGCAGAAAAATCAGGGCAGAACGCAGTTAACAGGCTGATGGTCAGGTGTTTTTGGTCGTAGGCATGATTATATGTGGAGTAGTTGGGATTTTATGCCGCACCTACGGCGCTCAGTTAGAATACCTACCATTTCATAGGGTTGCCACCCT
>JAZUHM010000296.1:0-2794 GCA_045641725.1 Bacteroidaceae bacterium
ACCAACAACTTTGAATATCATAACGATTGTGTATGGGTACTCAACCACATGTTCTACCAGCTCTACCTCTACTTCCACGTGGCAGGCCACAAGCCCGACTTCTGGCCTCGCCTCTGCGACGAGATGCGCAGCAATGGCGGCTTGATTAAGAAGAGCAGCCCTACCGATCCTACCTTATATTATGACGACTACCTCAAATTTGCCCTTGCAGCAGCTAAGGTCAGCAAGACCGACCTGTCAGAATTCTTTGATAGCTATGGATTCTTTGACTATTATGAAGATGTAAAGGTCGGCAATGAATTTGCTGGATTCAAAGATAGGGAACAGGATTATGCATCCACTGGCGTGCGCTACGTAGGCGATTATGGAGGCTACTATATGAAGATGCCTATGAAGTCTAATCAGGCAGACGTTGACCGCATCAATGCAGCTATCGCAGAGATGAAGGCATATCCTAATAAGGCTCCAAACATCATGTTCATCGACGACCATATCAAGGATCGCACAGTAGCCGACACAGCTTTTGCCGTGACACTTGATCCAAGTCTTGCAGGACAACCTGTGAAGTTCTATGATAGCGGTACTGGTAAGCAGGGCGACTTTGGCGATATGTCTGACTTCAATGGCAAGAACGAGGCCAATGCACTCGACTACAGCATCAGCGGTACGACCGTCACCATGTCGGGCGAGGGCCTTGTGGGTGTGAAGATCTACGATGCAGATGGTAATCTAAAGTACATTTATAACACTAACAGCTTCGAGGTTTCTGAAGATGTTGCTGCTGCGCTGGCTAACGGAAGCATGACGCTCGTGGCTGCTCTTGGCGATGATACCAACTTGCCTTTGGCTAAGCCTAGTGCTACTAAATACGAAATGGCTGTTTATAATGGTTCTGCTGCCGACACGCAGACTTACAAGGTGACAGGCGAGACCGTAAACGCAAATATTCCTTATAGCGCAACTACAACTGGTACTGATGTGCCAAAGTTGGCAGGTAATGCTGTGGCACTCTACCGTGACATAGATAGTTATTTTAGCCTACCTAGTGGTTTGAGGGGCAATAACGTCTTTACAAACACAAAGGCTGGCACAAGTGAGGCTCCTGAATGGAACGCTATGACAATGCAATTCACCGACAAGGCAGATTTCTATTTGCCAAAAGAGGGTACTTTCTCAGCCGGAGTCGTCAACTATCCACGAACAAATACAGAAGGCCTCAATTCCGTTTGCTTGCCTTTCGCTATTAACACAACTTCAATTGGTTTGCCTCCTGGTTCTAAGATTTATGCGTTGAAAGAGATTGGCGAGACAACTATTAGTTTTGTTGAAACAAATGAAGTGGCCGCTGGTGAGTTCTGCATTATTGATTGTCCGAATGACACCAAGTGGAATTTGGGTGGAACCGAAATTACCCTCATCGGCACCCCTATCGAGAGCAACTCACAGGGTTCCTTCCAAAACTCTAAGATTGGTGCTGGCTACTACAAGCTCAACAGTGCGGGCACTAAGTTTGGCATCACCACAGCCGCAGGTTCTGTGACTGCCTTCCGTGGCTACATCCAGGTCAAAGACGCACAGTCTAATTCATTCAACCTTGTGCTTGAAGACAATGACGACCTCACCGATGTAGAGAGCACAACAACAACCGAAGATCCAACCAAGATTATCATCTACGACCTCCAGGGCAACAAGGTGGCTACACTCAAGGCAAAACCAAACAACGCCGCAGAACTCAAGCAACAGGGCCTCAAATCTGGCACATATATCATCAATCACGAAAAAGTTTATATTCCTTAATACTTAGACACCATGAAGAAATCATATATAACACCAGATCTCAAGGCTATCAGACTTTGTAGTGCAATGCATTTGATGGAAGGCTCAAGAACAATTGATATTGATGACGACGATGTTGATCTTAGCGACAAGAGCCGCGCGTACGAAAGAAACTCTATGCTGTGGGAAGAGGATGAGTAAATCCGCGCCCAGGCTATAATCCTTATACATAGCAGCACCCCTCCTTGTTGGCCCAATGGGCGCAAGGAGGGGTGCTCGTTTTTCCTGTTGGGGCATCGGCAGCAGGCAATAATTCAATTGGCTTGGGGAAATATGTGATTGCCAAGGCGCCTCGAGTGCGTGAAATATACATTTTTCCTATTTTTATCGTGCACAAACTATTCTTTTCAACGTGCGCACAGATTTTAGCACGGAGAAAAAATTTTTCCGCTCGCTATAAATATTTCTTTGCACGCTATAAATGTTTCTTTGCTTGTATAAAGGCGCTATAGTCAGTGCTAGAAGGGCTGTTTGTAGCAATGTCTATTATAATACGGTATTGCGTTCCAGGCAAGATTTCCCGAGTTTATCTACCGGGCACTTCGTACCCGGTTACTCACCGCTCACTACGTTCGCTGTAGTGCCTGGCAACTTAGCTCGCATTTGAGCCGTCTGCTCCCCTAGGCGAGGGGCAAATGCGAGGAGCATTTGGCAGGAGCCCTTTGAGGCACCTCCAGCCTCAAAGGAAATAGCGACGCGAGGGGGTCGAAGACTGTCGCGAAGCGACTGAGGAGTCGATAGCATAATTTGTTGCTATTCAGCCATTTGTACTTGTTGGGCCTCCGTACCCCTCTGGCTCTTCGAGCCACCTCCCCTCCTCAGGGGAGGAGACGACTCAACCACAACTTCTAGTACAAATTCCTATAAAAAATGTGTACAAAGAGTAGCCTAAACAGGGAAGGAGACGACTCAATCACAGTCTTTTATTTACCGAACAACAATAATGGCTCAGTGGAAA
>JAZUHM010000297.1:0-2238 GCA_045641725.1 Bacteroidaceae bacterium
CTGTTGTTCTCGAAGATAAAGGTGAGACCATCAGCATAAGCGCGCATTGTGATGGCAGAGTTGTTGGTGTTAGGAGTACCACAGAATGCCTTGTCGGCACCAGCAGCGTGGTTCACAATCTTGCAACCTGCCCAAGGGCTACCGATGAATGCGAAGAAAGCGGTATCATCATCCTTTGGAGCCTGGCCGCTAGTGTTCTTGAGCTGAGAAGTTTCAGCGTCGTAGTAAACGTGATAGATGTCGCGGATGGTGAGCTGATACCAAGAAGCATCGGCGAAGCTTGTAGAGTACTTGAATGGAGCATCGTCAGCGAGAGTGGTGGTGATGTCCTTAGAGCAAGACTCGGTAACAGTGCCTTCAGGGAGAGTGTAGCTCACGCCATAAGGAACTACAGAAGGAGTTGGGTAAGAAGCACCTTCGTCAGCAGGAAGGTCTTCTTCGCCTACCTTTTCGCCATTGAAATAGTAGTCGTAGTGAACGGTGCAGGCTGGTTCTGCGAGGAGAACGAAGCCGAAGTCGTTAGAGAAGTCTGTGCGACCTGTCACCTCGGTAGCGCCCCAAGCGTTCCATTCGCCAGCATTGCTGAGGATATAAGAACCTGGAGTACCAATGCCACGAGTGGTAGAGAAGAAATAGGTACCAGGATATACAGTAGCTTCGTTTACTGTCCAGGTACTGTACTGATTAACTTCTGGGCAGAAACCCTTGTTGTTGTTGTAAGCCTGAGATACATGGTTAGCACCACCGCGCCATGCGAGGTAGTTGCTGCTGGCAACATTCTTAAACGCATACTGATTAGTACCAACCTTTTCAGCCACGAATTGTGCGCTTGCAGGCCAGTTGAGAGCGTTGAGACCTACCAACTGAGGAGCGGTAAGCTCTGTCTCAGTTTCATTGAGGTAGTAGCTCTTTTTTACAGACGCAGGCTGCACGTTTACGATACCGTAGGTTGCGCCTGGCTTGATGGTTGAGAACTCAGGAGTAGCCTTTGCTGTGTACTCTGTCATTACCCAGAGTGAGCAGTAGTTGCTTGCACCTGTAGCGCGGAACTGGAGGTAGCCGGTACTCTCGCTGCCATTGTTGTTGAGACCATTAGTCTCGCCAAGTGGCTTGAGAGCTACGCCGGTGTTGCCGTTGGCGTCAACCACTGGAGTCACGGTCCACACTGTGGTACCAAGCTCCTCGAGGGCAACTCCTGTTCCGCTCTTGTTCATGTACTTGCCTGAAACGACACTCTTGATGTAGAATCCGTCTTGGGCTTCTTCAAACTCAAAGAATGTGCCGTTAGCAGGAGCGCGGCCGGTGAGAGCACCGTTGATCTCAGCCAAGTGGTGAGAGTCTTGATGCGCTTCCTGCGAGAGGCAATTGAAGGTGTAGTAATAGACGTTTGTAGCGTCTGACACCTTCGGCTCAGTAACTTCCGTGGCGTTGTCGCCCAGGAAGCTAGGTAATGCTGCGTTAGCCGCTGGTATAAAACCGAGCAAGCCGAGCAACATCACAAGGCAAAAAAATTGCTTCTTCATGTTGAGTGAATTAAGTGAATAAATAAAGTGAATTAAAAAATGTTGTTTATGATAGTTACTACACGCGGGCACTATATACATTATATATATAAACGCGCACGCACGAGGGAATTATTTGGCAAAGGTAATATAAAATTTTGAAATATTTAGACATTTTAAACACAAAACAGACATTTCGACACCATTTTTTAAAAATTACGAACATTTTTTGCGGAAAGAAATTAGATTTTAGCCATGAAAATCGGTTTTTTGCCAGATTGGCGGCATTCGGGGCAAGTCACCCGGGCCCGGAGCCGAAATTGTGCCTCACACTGCGCACAAAAAATCCTTAATTGCGCCCCAAAAATCACAAAGTGCGCAATAAATTCCGTTCACAGCGCTGTGAACAATCGTTCACAGCGCTATGAACAATCGTTCACAGCGGTGTGAACAAACGTTCACAGCGCTGTGAACAGAAATTAGCACCC
The DNA here is from genome assembly GCA_045641725.1 of Bacteroidaceae bacterium. Taxonomy (GTDB): domain Bacteria; phylum Bacteroidota; class Bacteroidia; order Bacteroidales; family Bacteroidaceae; genus UBA6382. The sequence goes on from JAZUHM010000297.1 coordinate 1,991, forward strand.
ATCTAATATTTTTTAGCGCGCAGAATATCGTTTTCCGCGCGCTACAAATACAAAAATTCACCTTTTGCCGTTGGCGCTCGGGCCAAACGGCAAAAGGTGAATCACTGCAACTTACACAAAATTATTGTTGTCAGGCAAAAATACTATGATTGAGCCGTCTCCTCCCCTGTTTAGGGGCAAATTTGGTAAGTCATACCCCTCAGTCGCTACGCGACAGCTCCCCTAAACAGGGGAGCAGACGACTCAAC
>JAZUHM010000298.1:0-8066 GCA_045641725.1 Bacteroidaceae bacterium
GTTTGAATGGCGCAGAGTATGGCGAGCCAAGCATCAAACGTCTTTGTATGTCAAACCACAATGGGTTTATTTGGTCAATGCTTTAGCCTACGGTTCTACATATGATATAAAGACCGGTATCAGGCATTATAAACCAGAAAATGTTAATGGTAATTATAATCTTGGCTATTCCGGAACTTTTAATACTCAGTTTGGCGCCAAAAACAAATGGTCTTTAGAATTAAATTCGTCAACCACCTATATGCATGGCGTAGACCTTGTTAGCACAGAGGGAGAGCCATCGCGTAGTATTGTAAATACTGTATGGAACAAGGAATCGGCAAAATTAACTCGCACAATTGGTAAGCATCGTATAGGAGTGAAAGGAACATTTGGTTGCTCTAATTCTTCATCAGAACGCGAGAACTTTTCATCCTTTACCCTTTATGATTTCAATTATGGAGCTACTGCACTTTTACGCTTGCCGTGGAAGATATCTCTTACAACAGACCTCACTATGTATTCCCGCCGCGGATATGCAGATAGTTCTGCTAACACAAACGATCTGGTATGGAACGCTCGTTTATCCAAGACATTTACCAAGTCAGGAATAACTGTAATGCTTGACGGCTTTGATATCTTCAATCAATTGAACAATATAACCCAAACTGTCAACTCACAAGGACGAACAGAGACATATTTTAACGCTTTGCCAAGCTACGTAATGGCGCACGTTATTTATCGTCTGAATAAGAAACCGAAGAAAAAATAAATAGAAACTCTTTTTTCGATAATTATTAATTAGCAATATCATTATTTATAAAACAAACAGCATTATGAAACAACTTTATATCTTACTTATACTTTTATCTGTCAGTATTTTAGGTTTTGCACAAGCCTTTGAAGTTAATGGCGTTTATTATAAAGTCACCTCTACATCTAACAATACCGTTGAAGTTTCTGTACATCCGAACAAGTATCAAGAACCATTCTATGTGATACCCGAAAAGATAAAATATAATGATAAAGAATATTCGGTAACAGGAATTGGACATCAGTCATTTGTTGATTGCGATAAGCTTACGTATATAGTCCTTCCAAACTCCTTGACTGTAATTGGGGATGCTGCCTTTTCTTCTTGTTCAAGCTTGACAAAGATTATAATTCCTGAAAATGTAACAGAAATAGGCGACTTCGCTTTCTTTAGATGTGAAGGTCTTACCTCTATTACGATTCCGAATTCCGTGACTAGCATAGGCAATGAAGCCTTCCCAAAATGTTCTAATCTTAACTCAGCAATTATTGGTAATTCTGTGACAAATATAGGCGTTTCTGCATTCTCTGAATGCATAGCCCTTTCCTCTATAACCATCCCCGAGTCAGTAACTCAAATAGGAGACTTTGCATTTATCGGTTGCAAAAATCTTAAAACTATGTATAATAAAGCTGGTATCCCTCAAAAGAAGACTGGAAGTTTGTCTGCACCAACTATAGTCCATGTGAAAAAAGGTTTACTTAATACATATAAATCAAATGACGCTTGGAAAGAACTAAAAATAGTGGACGATATTGAATACAATAAACTCACAAAAATCACACTCAACAAGCAGCGGGTTAATTGTAAGGTTAATGAAATAAGCAAGATTGACATTGTATCACTTGAGCCTAACAATGCAGACAATAAGCAAGTCTTATTTGCTTCTTCAGATTCCGATGTGGTTATTATTACAGAAGAAGGTCAATTCATTGCCATTAAGAAAGGCCGAGCAACAATTACAGTCACCGCAAAAGATGGAGGTGGCACTGTAGCTCAGTGTGAGATATTTGTTGATTAAAGTTTTCTTTATGCAAACTGTTTGATAAAATTATAAATCTGCTGTCGGAAATCTGATACTACCATATTCTTTATATATATGAGGTGGAAGTGCCCATCAACGACAGCATTTGTTTAGTATGCCTTAGAGCCCTATGATGAGTGAGGGGTGCAGAATCCTGTCAAATTCTCCGAATTTTCCGATATTCTGCGCCGCTCACCCATCAGCCTTCGGCAAAGCCCATGTGCGGAAGAAAAAGTCCCTACGGGAAGAAAATGGGCTTCGCCAATAAAAAAATAAAGGAGTTAACGGGGGATACTAATACCTAAGTTGGTGCCTTTCGTAGTTTGGCGCGTCCCGCGCCGAACACCGACCGCAGAGTTTTGAGCGACAGTTCTGCCTCAATTGGTGTTCGGCGCGGGACGCGCCAAACTACGAAGTATGCTCGCAAATCGAAGCAGTGGTGTCGCTGAAAGCGGACCACGATTAGCGTAGGTGAGAGCGGGACGCGCCAAACTACGAAGGCCACCAACCTAGGCATTGGCGTCGTCCGTTAACTCCCCGTTAACTCCCTTTTAACTCCTTAATATCTTTATCTCGAATTATCCTAATAGAGAATTTTATTTGCCGCTGATGATGTAATTGTAGATGCGTACGACGTCGGTCACATTGACTTCGCCGTCCTGGTTGGTGTCGCAGAGTTTGCGGGCAGTGAATAATTGTGTTTTTACGCGCGTTCCTTATTTATTATATATTATCTATTATAGTTTTGCAAGTATGCCAGGCAGGCATTATAGCCCCATAGTGCCGATAAGTGACCGGGAACGAAGTGTCTGTTAATTTTTATTTCGCTATTATTGCTGCATTCTGCGCTTAAAAAATTACTAGATTCGAGATAAATTCTGTTCACAGCGCTGTGAACAATCGTTCATAGCGCTGTGAACAATTGTTCACACCGCTGTGAACAAACGTTCACAGCGGTGTGAACGAAAATAAGCACGCACTTCGATTTTTTGAGTGCGCAATCTGTTTGCGGGAAGATGGAGAAAAAAATATTTTTTTTAAGGAGATATTGGGAAGTTAAAGGGAAGATATTGGGAAGTTAAAGGGAAGATAAAGGGAAGATAAAGGGGAGATAAAGGGAAGATAAAGGGGAGATAACGGACGTCGCCGATGCCTAAGTTGGTGCCTTTCGTAGTTTGCCATTTTCTCGGGCCGTATTTTTGACAGAAGTTGTGCCGTGGAGTAATTTTTGGCGTGTTGCGCGTCACTATATTTGGGTATTTTGAATTTGGGGTGGTATATTTTCGCAGAATTTAGTTGTGTGGTTTTGGCAAAATTAGTACTTTTGCGCTGCTATGACACAGAAATACCATTTACATGATCCTATAGATGATCTTATAGCCGATGACTATCGCATGTTGCAAGTGTTGAGCCGTTTCAACATTGCCTTGGGTGTTGGCGAGCAGACTGTTGAGGCGGCTTGCAAGGCTGCCGGCGTAGATGTTGACACGTTTCTTGTGGTTGTGAATTTTATCAAGGCCGACGGCAGGATTTATGTTGACGACTTGATAGAGCAGGTGAGTGTGGCAACGCTGATGGAGTATCTCAAGCGCTCGCATACATATTTTGTTGACTTCAGGCTGCCGGCCATCAAGCGCAAATTGATAGAGGCTATCGATTGCTCGTCAAACCAAGTGGCTTTCTTGGTGATTAAATTCTACGACGAGTATGTTAGCGAGGTTAGTCGCCACATGGAGAGCGAGAATGTGTATGTGCATCCCTATGTAGAGAGTTTGCTGAGTGGAAAACTGCCCGAGAATGGCGATTTCGACAATCTGTTGGCACGCTATCTGAGCAATCATAGCAGCATAGAGAAGAGTGGCGAGGAGTTGAAGAGTATTATTATAAAGTATTATCCAAGTGAGACTTGTTCGCTGTTGCTAAACGACGTGTTGATGGATATCTATATGATGCAGGAGGATTTGCTGAGCCACTGTCATCTGGAGGATGTCTTGTTTGCAGAAGCCGTGCGCAATCTTGAAAAACAGGTGAGAGATAATCCTGACGGTGGGGTGGAGAGCAGCGTGTGCGCCGACGGCAGTGTGCTCTCAGAACGCGAGCGAGAGATCGTGGTAGAGATTGTGAAAGGATATAACAATAAGGAGATTGCGGAAAATATGTTTATCTCGGTAAATACAGTGATGACTCACAGACGCAACATCGCCCGCAAACTTAATATCCATTCGCCCGCAGCCCTCACTATCTATGCGATAGTAAATGATATTGTGAAAGTTGAAGATATTAAATTATAAAAGAAAAGTTAAGCCATGTAAGTTTTTTAGATCAGGAGGGATTCTACGGGCCCTCCTCTTCTTAATTTCTTTGTTTTGAGCTAAAAGATAATACCATGTTTGTAAATTTTTGTAGAATTTATGGCAAAAAAGATATTATTTTGCAACATAATGTGGCTGCTTTTGGTGAAAAAATGCTAACTTTGCCAAATATTAATAACCGTAACCAAATTATATTACCATACAATGAATAGATTTTTCACAATTGCCGTTATTTCTTCAGGCGATTTTAAGAAAGTAGTTTCTATCGTATTGTTACTGCTTTTGTTTGTACCTTCACTTGTTTTTGCACAGAAGAGCGCACGCCTCACAGGTGTCGTAAAGGACTCAAAGGGTGCCGCTGTAGAGTTGGCCACCGTGACCTTGAATTCTGCGATGGTGGCAGTGACAGACAAAAAGGGTAATTTTAAGTTTGAGAATGTTCCGGCTGGCACTTACACCTATTCAGTGGTAGCCCTGGGCTATGCCTCGGCCACCAGTGTGGTGAATGTTAGCGGCGATGCTGTGCTGAATGTCACCTTGCGCCCGCTCAATCTGAGCTTGAATCAGGTGGTCGTGACAGCCACTCAGGCCAAGATGGGCTCTAAGTCGGTGATTGGTCAGGACGCTATCCGCCATATTCAGCCCAAAGGCCTTGGCGACCTCCTGCAGTTGCTGCCGGGTAATCTGACCCAGAATCCGACTCTCAACGATTTGAGCCAGGCGCAAATCCGTGAGATTGGCGCCAATAATAATAACGCGCTCGGTACAGTGGTGATTGTTGACGGTGTGCCATTGAGCAACGATGGCAACATGCAGCAGATGAGCTCGGCCAAGTTCGGCAACAGCATCTCGGCAGGCGGTACCGATCAGACCACAGCCGGCAAGGGCGTGGACCTCCGTGTGGAAAGCGCCGATAATATTGAGTCTGTGGAAGTTATACGCGGTATTGCCCCTGTGGATTACGGCAATCTAACCTCTGGTGTGGTAATTGTTAAGACCAAGTCGGGCGAGACTCCTTGGGAGCTGAAGGGCAAGGTTGACCCATTCTCAAAGATGGCCTATGTCGGCAAGGGTCTTGCGCTTAACGGTGGTGGCGCGATAAATTTTGGCGTTGATTACTCTCAGTCGTACGACGATGTTCGCCGCCATTACCTCGGCTATGAGCGTGTGACGACCCAACTGGGTTACTCCAACGTGTTCGGCAAGTGGACATTCAATGTCAAGGGCGCGTTCCACTCTAACGTGAACGAGCGCCGCCACGACCGCCAGCAAGAGGACATGGGCAGCCTGTGGAAGAATGTGAATCAGGGTTTCCGTGTGGGCATCAATGGTAAGTGGAATGCCGACCTGAACTGGATTACAGCCCTTACCTACAGCGTGAGCGCCCAGGGCACCTGGACACGCGACACCTATAAGACCAAGGTCAATACCCCCGACGGCAACGTCTCTACCTCTCGCGTAGAAGGCATCAACCCTTCGCGCATGCTCGATACGGCTTACGTCACTTCCCACAAGATTCTTGGCAATCCGCTTAATTTCTATGCTCAGGTAAAGGCCAATAAATATCTTAAGCTTGGCGGCCAGAACAACCGCACCAATGTGCGAGTGGGCCTGGACTATTCTTACGATGTAAACAATGGCGACGGCATGTCTTACAACGAGAAATATCCGCCGCAGTCAATGGAGACCCAGACACTCCGCCCCCGTCCGTTTAACGATGTGCCTGCTATCCAGACACTCGCGGGCTTTATCGACAATCGCTTGAATGTGGCACCAATGGGCCGCCCGTTTGAACTCTATACCGGTCTGCGCCTCAGCAATATGTTCCTTAATAAGAAGAAGAGCGGCGGCCACAACGATATTTTCGTGCTGGAGCCTCGCGCAAACTTCGCTTTGACACTGCTCGACAAGAACAACAACAGCATATTCGACGAGCTGTCTATAAACGGTGGCTATGGCTTGTCTAACAAGATGCCGACGCTGTCGTACCTCTACCCGGACTACGCTTATTACGACAATGTGAGCCTTAGCCATGCAGCGACCCGCACATCGCTCATGACCACCAAGATTATCAAGGACACATACAATGCCGATCTCAAGCCCGCCCGCAGCACCAAGTGGGAAGTCGGCCTGAATTTCCGCATTGGCCAGGTTAAGGGTAATGTGACTTATTTCAACGAAATCCACAGAAACGAATATGGTTTCAAGAGCCAGTGGTTTGCAATGGACTACACCAGTTTCCTTGTGCCGACATCGGGCGTGAGCAACGTGACATTCAATGGCACCGACGTGTTCTATAACACTGCCACCGAGAGCAATGTGGTGGCTGGCAAGCAGATAAACTACGAGTTCCTTACATGGGCAAAACCATATAACACCACTCGCAGCGACAAGCAGGGTATTGAATACACCTTGACCTTCCCTGAGTGGAAGGCGCTCCGCACATCGCTCACTATCAATGGCGCGTGGTTCCATATCGACCGCCGCAGCGACACACCCGAGAGCTTCAGCATCGTGACCAACAACCAGAATAAGACCAGCGCCAACTATAAATCCTATGTCGGCATTTACTCTGGCTATAGCGGCAGCGTGCAGGATCGTGTGAATACTAACTTCTTGTTTATCACCCATATTCCTGCTGTTAACCTTATCTTTACTACCACCATGCAGGTGGTTTGGTATCAGTCAAATCGCGTGAGCTATACCGATGGCAAGGGCCACGACCTGTATTCCGAATACAAAGACCCTGTGACTGGCAAGAACTATCTGGCTATCTATCCGCAGGGTTATTACACCCACGACAAGAATACCGGCGTCAACACCTACCACGAATGGACTCCTGAGGACGCCAACGATGCTATTAAGTTCTATATGGTAGAGCGCAATAGCGACTATTATTATAACAGAGACATCGTGAAGCCATGGGTGATGTTTAACTTCCGACTCACCAAGGAATTGGGCAAGGTGGCCGAGCTCTCATTTATTGCAAACAACCTGCTTAATATGAGAAAGACTCACGTCAACAAGTATTCTTATGCCCGCAGCCAGATTTACCCCGACGCATATTTTGGCGCAGAACTGAAGTTTAAGTTCTAAATCCCCTATACTTTATATATAATATAATAGAGTGTAGCAATCCCTTTTAACAGAAATACAGAAATCGCTTTTTAAACATTTATTATTTATTAATCTCTAAAAAATTATTACAATGAAGAACTTTAAGTTTTTTGTAATCGGCCTCGTAGCTATGGCCGGTTTTGCCTTTGCTTCATGTAGTGATAGCGATGATGCTGCTAAGGTATATAATACCATCGTATCCGTTAGCGTTCCTACAGGCGAGGGTGCAGTTGCTCTTAGCGACATTAAGGATCTCGTGATCACCATTACTGATGCCAAGGGTGTTTCAACCACCTATGACCTCAATTCAGGTTCAGCAAGATCTATTCAGCTCAAGCGTGGTGTTTATACCATCTCTGCCAAGGGTAAGGTAATTGACGAGGCTGCTGCTTACGTTACTGCTCAGCAGACTGTAGAAGTACGTCAGGACATGCCTATCACAATCAATCTGGCAAAGGTTGTAGAGTCTCCACTTATCTTCAAGGAGATTTTCTCTACCGCAGGTGCTCTCTATTACATGGTTGACTCTTACTTCGAGATCGTAAACAACTCTGACGAGGTACAGTATCTCGATGGTCTCATGCTCGTTTCTCACGGCATGTCAAACACAGCTCCAAGCCCATGGCAGGAGTCTGGCGAGTATGACGGTATCTATCCTTCAGCTCAGGGTGCTGCAATCGCATTCCCTGGCAAGGTAGGCGAGAAGAACTATCCAATTCAGCCAGGCGAAGTTGTTACCATTGCCAACAATGCTGCTAATCACCACGAACTTGCTGACGAAGGCAATGTTTGCCCAGACCTCACCAAGGCTGACTGGGAA
>JAZUHM010000299.1:0-1654 GCA_045641725.1 Bacteroidaceae bacterium
CAGCGCTGTGAACGTTTGTTCACACCGGTGTGAACGATTGTTCACAGCGCTATGAACGTTCGTTCACAGCGCTGTGAACCAAATTTATCTCGAAGCGCGTTATTTTTAGGGCGCACAAAAATATTTTCAGAGCGCAGATTATTTCGGCAGGCACCGCTGGAATTTCCGCAATTGCATACATCATTTCCACTAATGCCGACTTCGGCACCTTGAGACCTGCAAACACCACCAGCCGAGGGCAATATCCAGAAAATTCTCACCCCGAAAGGCACAAATCTCACTACATTATTAAAAATATAAAGCATAGAGTTTGCTGTTGTTGCGAAAAGTTGTATCTTTGCGCAAAGAACATAAAAATAACTCAAGATATGATTCAATTTTTCAAGACCCCGACAGGCAGCATGATTGCTGTGCAGGCTCAGCAGGCCCTGTCGCAGGAAAACGTTGAGGCATTGTGCTGGCTCTTTGGCAATGCAGAGGCAGTTGACAGTGCAGTCGTTGAAGGCTATTTCGTTGGTCCACGCCGCGAGATGGTAACCCCATGGAGCACCAATGCCGTGGAGATTACCCAGAACATGAACATCCAGGGTGTGGAACGCATCGAAGAGTATTTCCCCGTGGAGAGCGAAGACGCCGACTACGACCCAATGCTTCAGCGCATGTATAAGCAGTTGGACGGCGGCGTATTTGACATCAACATACAGCCAGCCCCAATCAAAATCATCGAAAACATCGAGGAATACAACGAGGAAGAAGGTCTCGCACTCTCGCCCGAGGAGATTGAATACCTCCACAAGGTAGAAGGCCAGCTGGGCCGCAAGCTCACCGACTCAGAGGTGTTCGGCTTTGCACAGATCAACTCTGAGCACTGCCGTCACAAGATTTTTGGCGGCACCTTTATCATCGACGGCAAGGAGATGCCCTCGTCACTCTTTGCGATGATCAAGAAGACCACCAAGGAGAACCCTCACCAGATTCTCTCAGCATACAAGGACAACGTGGCATTCAGCCAAGGCCCTGTGGTAGAGCAGTTTGCACCGCAAGACCAATCGACCAGCGACTATTTCGTAATCAAGGATATCGAGAGTGTAATCTCTCTTAAGGCTGAGACCCACAACTTCCCTACCACAGTAGAGCCATTCAACGGCGCATCTACCGGCACCGGCGGCGAAATCCGCGACCGTATGGGCGGTGGCGTAGGCTCTTGGCCTATAGCAGGTACCGCTGTCTATATGACCGCCTATAGCCGCCTCGACGGCGAGCGCTCTTGGGAGACCATCCTGCCTGTGCGCAAGTGGCTTTATCAGAGTCCTGAGCAGATTCTTATCAAGGCATCCAACGGCGCCAGCGACTTCGGCAACAAGTTCGGCCAGCCGCTCATCACCGGTTCTGTGCTTACCTTTGAGCATCAGGAGAACGGCGAGAAATACGGCTACGACAAGGTCATCATGCTCGCCGGCGGCGTGGGCTATGGCACCAAGCGCGACTGCCTCAAAAAGGAACCCAAGAAGGGCAACAAGGTAGTGGTGGTAGGCGGCCTCTACTACCGCATCGGCCTCGGTGGCGGCTCAGTATCTTCAGTTGACACCGGCCGCTACTCAAACGGCATCGAGCTTAACGCCGTGCAGCGCGCCAACCCCGAGATGCAAAAGCG
>JAZUHM010000300.1:0-5873 GCA_045641725.1 Bacteroidaceae bacterium
GTTCTCGTAGCCGTCGGTCACAATAGTCACCAGCACCTTGTCGTCCTTGCCCACCTGTCGGCGCAGCTTAGTAAGGCTCTGGCCCATTGCATCGTAGAGCGGAGTGCAGCTGTTGGGGCAGTAATCCGACTGCGCAAACTCGCTCACGGTGTCGGCAGCCTGGCAGGTGCAAAGTTCATTGATGCGATCGCTGTTGAAAGTCACGATGGAGATAAAATGCTGCTGATCCTCGTTGTTTTTCTGCGCCGACTTAATAGTCTGGATGGTCTCGTTTACGCCGCCAACCGCCTGCTGTGCAATAGAAAACATGCTGCCGCTCTCGTCAAGGATAATAAGGTTGAAAAATCTTGTTGCCATAATCTTTAATATTTTAGAATGTTAATAAATAGATGAATCTTCTCGCTGGCGGCCCGCGACGGGATTTTTTTGGCCCGCCACCCTTGTCTCGGAACTTGAGATCGGGGCATCGTCGCTCGATACTTTTGTCTCGGAACTTGTGACTAAGGCCGCACCGCTCGCCACCCGCTGTTCGGGACTCGGGTCGGGGCATCGTCGCTCGCCTCGCCGTGGCCCGATTTGGCCGCATTTCAATTATATAGTACAGGATTTTCGAATTTGTTACAGATTTTCGCAAAAAAAATTTGTTTTGGCATGCAATAGACGTGCATTTACACCTTATTTTATTATTTTTGCATCATAATAACTAGCAGCCATGAAACTTACAACCTTTATAAAGCGCCCGATTCTGGCCATTGTGATATCAGTGAGCATACTTATTTTGGGCATAATCGGCCTTCTGCAGCTCCCGCTGGAGCAATACCCCGATATAGCGCCGCCCACCGTGAGAGTGTGGACCAACTACACCGGCGCCAACGCCGAAACCGTACAGAAGAGCGTGATCGTGCCGCTCGAAGAGAGCCTCAATGGCGTGCAGGACATGATGTATATGACCTCGTCGGCCAGCAATACCGGCGCGGCCTCAGTGAGCATCTATTTCCGCCAAGGCACCGACCCCGACATGGCCGTGGTAAACGTGCAGAACCGCATCGCTTCGGCCACAGGCCTGCTGCCCGCCGAGGTGACCAAAGCCGGTGTGACTGTGCGCAAGCGCCAGACCAGCACCATCAAGTCGCTCTCGCTCTACAGCCCCAACAATTCCTATGACCAGAAGTTCCTGACCAACTATATGAAAATCAACATCGAGCCGCGCCTCTCGCGCATTGCCGGTGTTGGCGAGGTCAATGTGTTTGGTGCCTCCTACTCTATGCGCATCTGGCTCGACCCCAACAAGATGCGCGCCTACCAGCTGGTGCCGCAAGACGTGGTCAACGTGCTGGGCGAGCAGAATATCGAAGCGCCCACCGGCACCTTGGGCTCTGAGAGCCAGAATGCCTTTCAGTATGTGCTGAAATACCGCGGCCGCTACGAGGAGGAAAAAGACTTTGGCGACATGGTGATAAAATCGCAGCCCGACGGCTCGGTGCTGAGACTGCGCGACGTGGCCCGCATAGAGCTCGGCGCCCAAGACTACACCCGCATCAATACTACCAACGGCCATCCCAGCGCCACCTGCTTTATCTCTCAATCGGCGGGCAGCAATGCCAATGAAATCATCACCCGCATCGACGCCGAGGTGGCAGAGATTCAGCAGTCGCTACCGCCCGACATGGTAATTGCCGACGTGATGAGCACCAAGGATTTCTTGGACGCATCTATCTACAATGTGATAGAGACTCTGCTGGTGGCCATTCTGCTGGTGGTAGTGGTGGTCTATATCTTTCTGCAAAACCTCAAGGCCACGCTCATTCCCACCATTTCTATCATCGTGTCGCTCATGGGCACGTTTGCCTTTCTCTATGCCGTGGGCTTCTCGCTCAATCTGCTCACGCTCTTTGCCTTGGTGCTGGTGATCGGCACCGTGGTGGACGACGCCATCGTGGTAGTGGAGGCCGTGCAGGCAAAATTCGACAGCGGCTACACCTCGCCCTTCAAGGCGGCCAACGACGCCATGAGCGAACTGACAACAGCGCTCATAAGCACCACGTTTGTGTTTATGGCGGTGTTTATTCCGGTGAGTTTCCTGGGCGGCACCACGGGCGTGTTCTACACCCAGTTTGGTTTGACGATGGCGGTGGCCGTGGCTATCTCTATGGTGAACGCCATGACCTTGAGTCCGGCCCTCAGCGCCTTGATGCTGCGCCCGGCCAGCAATGAAAAACAGACTTTCGCCACCCGATTCCACCACGCCTTCAACGCCGGATTCAACGGCCTGCTGGGCAAATACGAGCGGGGCGTGCGCTTTTTCATCAACCGCAAATGGCTGGCCGCAGCCACAGTGGTGGTGGCCGTAGCGGGGCTCTTTGTGCTGATGAAGACGAGCTCGGCTGGACTTGTGCCGCAGGAGGATATGGGCACGGTCACAGTGAATGTGCAGTGCGCCCCGGGCAGCAGTCTGGAGCAGACAGAGCGCGCCCTCGACGAGGTTGAGGAGTGCACCACGGACATTCCGCAGATTAAGCCCTCCTCCCGCTCCGCCGGCATGCACGCCCGCCACGAACAGACGCCGTCGGCCGGCTCCTTCACCATCCGCCTCAAACCCTGGAGCGAGCGCAAGGAGGAGGGCGGCGACCAGGCCTCGGTGGTAAAGGAGATCTATCGCCGCACCGCCGACATCAAGCGCAGCCAGATACGCGTCTCCACCCGCCCGATGATACAGGGCTACGGCTCGGGCTCGGGCTTTGAGCTGCACATGCAGGACCGCAAGGGCGGCACCACCGACGAGCTGCTGCGCATCACACGCATATTTATCGACAGCCTCAACAACCGCCCCGAAATCAGCAAGGCATACACCACCTTTGCCACCAACTATCCGCAATACCGCATCGAGGTGGACGCCACCAAGTGCAAGCGCCAGGGCGTGTCGCCCAAGGATGTGCTCAATACGCTCTCGATGTATGTGGGCGGCAGCTATGCCTCTAACCTCAACAGATTTACCAAGCTCTACCGCGTGGTAGTGCAGGCCTCGCCGGAGTTTCGTCTCGACAAGGCGGCGCTCGACAATATGTATGTGCGCTGCGACAACGGCGAGATGGCCCAGCTGAGCCAGTTTATCACCATGACCCGCGTCTATGGCTCAGAAAGTCTGTCGCGCTTCAACCTGTTTCCCTCTATCGCCGTGTTTGGCGAAAATGGCGAGGGATATAGTTCGGGCGAAGCCATCAAGGCCATCAACGAGGTGGCGCAGGAGGTGCTGCCCGAGGGCTATGGATACGAGTTTGGCGGCATGACCCGCGAAGAGGCCGACCTGGGCAACACCACGGCGCTGGTGTTTGTGATCTGCGTGGTATTTATCTACCTGATTCTGTGTGCATTGTATGAGAGTCTGCTCATTCCGCTGGCGGTAATCCTGAGTGTGCCGTTCGGCTTGGCCGGCAGCTTCTTGTTTGCCCGCATCTGGGGCATCGAAAACAATATCTATATGCAGACGGGCCTCATCATGCTCATCGGTCTGCTGGCCAAGACCGCCATTCTGCTCACCGAATACGCATCCGACCGCCGCAAGGCCGGCATGGGCATACGCGAAGCCGCCATAGAAGCCGCCAAGGTGAGACTGCGCCCAATCCTGATGACGTCGTTCACCATGATTGTGGGCCTGCTGCCGCTGGTGTTTGCCCACGGCGTAGGCGCCAACGGCAATATCTCGCTCGGCGTGGGCACAGTGGGCGGCATGCTCATCGGCACCTTGAGCCTGCTGTTTGTGGTGCCCGTCTTGTTCTGCGTGATGCAAAAGATTGAGGAGAAATTCAAGCATCTCAAGGTAGAGGAATAAGAAACAATTCGATTTTTCAGCAACTTTGGCGCCATTTTGCGCGCAATGATTTTAAGTCACCCGTGGATGACAAGTTTGTCACCCGTGGGTGACTTTAATGTCATCCGTGAGTGACTTTGATGTCACCCGTGGGTGACTTAAAATATAATCGCGCAAAACAAGAATTTTCTGGGCGAAAAAATATTTATGCCCGACCAATGCCACCTCTATAGCCAGCACACTCCCGCGTTTCTCGCCTCAGACCATGGATTTTTCATGAAAATTCCCTTGTGTAGTATTTAAAATACTATTTTAATCCGCAATATATGAATTATAATCATTATCTTTGCACATTAAATTAGCCTGTTTGCGCTCAAAGGCGCTCCAACAACTAAACGAAAAATTAAAATACTACATAAAAATGGATTACAACTTTATCGAAATCGAGAAGAAATGGCAGCAGCGATGGAAGGACCAGAAGACTTACCATGTGGCTGAAGACCTGACCAAACCTAAGTTCTATGTGCTCAACATGTTCCCATACCCCAGCGGCGCTGGTCTGCATGTGGGACACCCGCTCGGCTACATTGCCAGCGACATCTATGCCCGCTATAAGAGGCAGAAGGGTTTTAATGTGCTGAACCCTATGGGCTACGACGCATACGGCCTGCCCGCAGAGCAGTATGCCATACAGACTGGTCAGCACCCCGAGAAGACAACCTTCCAAAACATTGACCGCTACCGCGAACAGCTCGATAAGATCGGTTTTTCGTTTGACTGGGACCGCGAGGTGCGCACCTGTGCCCCCGGCTATTACCACTGGACCCAGTGGGCGTTCCAGAAGATGTATAACTCATTCTTCTGCAACTCGTGCCAGAAGGCTAAGCCTATCGAACAACTCATAGAGCACCTCAACGCCAATGGTACCGAGGGCCTCAACATCGCACAGAGCGAACAGCTCAATATCACTGCCGCTGAGTGGAAGGCTATGGACGAGAAGCAGCAGAGCGACGTGCTGATGAACTACCGCATCGCATTCCTTGGTGAGACAATGGTAAACTGGTGCCCCAAGCTCGGCACCGTGCTCGCCAACGATGAGGTGGTGGACGGAGTGAGCGTGAGAGGCGGCTACCCTGTGGAGCAGAAGAAGATGCGCCAGTGGTGCCTCCGCGTGAGTGCCTATGCACAGCGCCTGCTTGACGGCCTCGACACCATCGAGTGGAGCGACTCTATCAAGGAGACTCAGAAAAACTGGATTGGCCGCTCTGAGGGTACCGAGGTAGAATTCCAGATTGCCGACAGCGACGAGAGCTTCACCATCTTCACCACCCGCGCCGACACTATGTTTGGCGTTACCTTTATGGTACTGGCTCCAGAGAGCGAACTGGTGCAGAAAGTGACCACAGCAGAACAGAAGGCCGAAGTGGAGAAATACCTGACCTATGTAAAAGGCCGCACCGAGCGTGAGCGCCAGATTGACCACAAGGTGACTGGCGTCTTCTCCGGCTCATACGCTATCAACCCATTCACCGGCGAGAAGAACCCTATCTGGATCAGCGAATATGTGCTGGCCGGCTATGGCACCGGCGCCATTATGGCGGTGCCTGCCCACGATAGCCGCGACTACGCCTTTGCCAAGCATTTCAACCTGCCCATCATACCACTGATTGAGGGTGCCGACGTGAGCCAGGAGAGCTACGATGCCAAGGAAGGCATTGTGACCAACTCGCCTCGCGAGGGCGTGACCCCATATATTGACTTCACCCTCAACGGCCTGACCATCAAGGAGGCAATCGCCGCCACCAAGGTCTATGTCAAAGAGCACAACCTCGGCCGCGTGAAGGTGAACTACCGTCTGCGCGACGCCATCTTTAGCCGCCAGCGCTACTGGGGCGAGCCATTCCCAGTGTATTATAAGAATGGTATCCCGCAGATGATACCAGAGGAGTGCCTGCCAGTGGAATTGCCACAGGTCGAGAACTTCCTGCCGACCGTGACCGGCGAGCCACCATTGGGCAACGCACAGATATGGGTGTGGAACGAGGCCGAGAAGAAGATTGGAGAT